>JAJDNM010000096.1 GCA_022340665.1 Acidobacteriota bacterium
GAGATGGTGATTCCGGGAGACAACACGAACCTGGAGGTGGAGTTGATCACCCCGATCGCGATGGAGAAGGGCTTGCGCTTCGCCATTCGCGAGGGTGGCCGCACCGTCGGTGCCGGCTCCATCACGGACATCCTGGAGTAGACGATGGCGAGCGACAAAATCCGCATCCGTCTGAAGGCCTACGACTATCGGCTGCTGGACCAATCAGCGACTGAAATCGTGGACACGGCGCAACGCACCGGGGCGCGCATCGCGGGGCCGATCCCGCTGCCGACCCATATCCAGCGATTCACGGTGCTGCGGTCTCCGCACGTCGACAAAAAGTCGCGCGAGCAGTTCGAGATCCGCACCCACAAGAGGCTGCTCGACATTCTCGAGCCGACCCAGCAGACCATCGATGCTTTGATGAAGCTCGAGCTGCCGGCCGGCGTCGATGTCGAGATCAAGGCCTACGGAGCGAGGTGATCCGATGGTACGCGGCATACTCGGCAAGAAAGTCGGCATGACCCAGATCTTCGATGATGCCGGCCGGGTTGTCCCGGTGACGGTAGTCGAGGCCGGGCCATGCGTGATCGTTCAGCGCAAGTCCGAAGATTCCGACGGCTACGAGGCGGTGCAGCTCGGGCTCGTGGAACGGAGTCCGCGGCGCGATGCGCCAAAGGCGATCGGCGGCCATTTCTCGGCGGCCGGTATTCCGCCGACGCGCTTCGTGGCCGAGGTTCCGGTCGACAGCGAGGACGAGGCGAAGCCCGGTGACTCCGTGCTGGCGGACATCTTCTCGGCCGACGAGAAGGTGCACGTGGTCGGCAAGTCAAAGGGCCGCGGCTTCCAGGGTGTCATCAAGCGACACAACTTCGGCGGCGGCCGCGCCAGCCACGGCTCGATGTTTCACCGCGCGCCGGGATCCATCGGTCGTTCGGCCTGGCCTTCCCGCGTCTTTCCGGGACAGGGGATGCCCGGACAGATGGGCAACAAGCGGGTCACGGTGAAGAACGCCAAGGTCGTGAAGGTGGACGCGGATCGGAATCTGCTCTTCCTCAAGGGCGGCGTCCCGGGTGCACGCAACAGCTATATCCGGATCGTCAAGGTGTCGTGAGGGGATGGGTGGTGTCATGAAGATCGAAGTCAAGAACTGGGACAACAAGGTAACGGGAGAGATCGAACTCCCCGACGCCATCTTCGCCCGCGAGGTGAACCAGCACCTGGTGTGGGAGGTCGTACGTGCGTACCTGGCGAGCCGCCGGCGCGGGACCCACAAGACCAAGGAGCGTTCCGACGTCAAGGGCACCCGCTCGAAGCCGTGGCGCCAGAAGCACACCGGACGTGCCCGAGCCGGTTCCCGCCAGTCGCCCCTGTGGCGTTCGGGCGGCACCGTACACGGGCCGCGGCCGCGATCCTACGCACAGAAGGTGAACAAGAAGGCGCGCCGCGCCGCCCTGAGCGGTGTTCTGTCGCAACGTCTGGCCGAGGGCCGGTTGCTGGTGCTCGACTCGCTCGAGCTCGACGCACCGAAAACCAAGGACTTCCTCGGTCGCCTCGACAAGCTCGGCGTCAAGGGTGACAAGGTGCTGTTAGTGGATGGCCTGGAGAATCTCAACCTCCACCTCGCGAGCCGCAACCGGCCAGAGCTGAAGATGCTCGACGCCGGATCGCTCAACGCCTACGAGGTGCTCAACCACCGCTGGATCGTCGCCTCCCAGCCGTCGGTGCTTTCGCTCGCGGAGGTGCTGTCATGAAGCCTCGCCAGATCATTCTGCGGCCGATCATTACCGAGAAAACGACGCTCATGCAGGAGCGTGAGAACACCGTGTGCTTCGAGGTCGATCGCCGGGCCAACAAGATCCAGGTCCGAAATGCGGTCGAGGAGCTCTTTGACGTCAAGGTAACGGGCGTCCATATCGTCAATCGCAAGGGCAAACCGATCCTGCGCTACGGCCGCACTGTCAGCCACCGCGGGGCCAGCCGCAAGGCGTACGTAACACTGGCCGAAGGCTCGAAGACGCTCGAGTTCTTCGAAGGTATCTGAGGAGTCTGTCATGGCGATCCGGTCATACAAACCGACATCTCCGGGACGACGATTCGTCACCACCTCCGATTTTCGGGAGATCACGACGAGCCGTCCCGAGAAGAAGCTGACCGAGGGCAAGAAGCGTTCCTCGGGCCGAAATGCCGAGGGTCACATCACTTCTCGGCACCGCGGCAGGGGTCACAAACGGCGCTACCGCATCATCGATTTCCGGCGTAACAAGTTTGATGTGCCGGCGCGAGTGGCGACGATCGAGTATGACCCAAACCGCTCTGCCAACATCGCTCTGCTCCACTACGCCGACGGCGAGAAGCGTTACATCCTCGCTCCGGTCGGCCTGAAGGTGAATGACACCGTTGTTGCCGGGCAGAAGGCGGATGTGCGGGTGGCGAACGCGATGCCGATCGGCAACATCCCGCTCGGCACCCTGGTCCACAACGTCGAGCTCAAGCCCGGCAAGGGTGGGCAGATGGTGCGCTCAGCCGGAACCTCGGCCCAGATTATGGCCAAGGAGGGGAAGTACACGACCCTTCGTATGCCTTCCGGAGAGATGCGCATGGTGTTGTCGTCGTGCATGGCGACGATTGGTCAGGTCGGGAATCAGGATCACAGCAATCTCGCCCTCGGCAAGGCCGGCCGCTCTCGCTGGCTCGGGGTCAGACCGCAGACCCGGGGCACCGCAATGAACCCGGTCGACCATCCGCACGGCGGTGGCGAGGGACGCAACAAGGGCCGTCACCCGGTCTCTCCCTGGGGCTGGCCCACGAAGGGCGCCAAGACCCGCCGGCCCAAGGCGTCGGATCGGCTGATCGTAGCGCGGCGCAGGAAGAAGTAGGGGGAGGAGATCATGTCACGTTCAATCCGCAAAGGGCCGTTTGTCGACGAACATCTGGCGAAAAAGGTGGAGGCGGTGAGCGGTGCCGGCGACCGCCGGGTCATCAAGACCTGGTCCCGGCGCTCGACAGTCACCCCGCTGATGGTCGGTATGACGATTGCGGTGCACAACGGCCACAAGTTCGTGCCGGTGTTCATCACCGAGAACATGGTCGGGCACAAGCTAGGTGAGTTCGCGCCGACCCGGACTTTCCGGGGCCACTCGGGCACGCGGCGCGAGAAGGGCGTGTAGCGAGGGGGCATGATGGATTCACGAGCTCAACTGAGGTACTATCGTTCGTCGCCGCGAAAGGTGCGGCTGGTTGCGGACATGGTCCGTGGCCAGGCAGTTGAACCGGCCCTCACGTCGTTGCAACTGAGCCCCAAGTACGCGGCGAAGGACGTCGCCAAGCTGGTCAAGTCGGCGCTCGCCAACCTCGAGCAGTCGCAGCCCAGCGTCGATGTCGATCAGGTCTTCATCAGCAAGATCACCGTTGACGGCGGTCCGAGCCTTCGGCGCGGCCGTCCGGCTTCGAAATGGGTGAGGATGCACAGAATCCTGAAGCGGATGTGCCACGTCACCGTCGAGCTCTCGGTGAAGGAATAGGAGTCTAACGTGGGCCAGAAAACGCATCCGTACGGCTTTCGCCTGGGCTACAACAACACGTGGCGGTCTCGCTGGTATGCGGACGGCAAGGATTACGCGAACCTCCTCCACGAGGATCTCCAGCTCAGGCAGGAACTCCTCGCGAGGCTCGAGAACGCGGCCGTCAGTGCGGTTGACATCGAGCGGACCGCATCCAAGCTGCGTGTCAACATTCTCTCCGGTCGGCCGGGCATCATCATCGGACGGAAGGGTGCCGAGGTGGACAAACTGCGCGACGACCTCATGCGTCGCTATGGGCAGGACATCCACATCAACATCCAGGAGATTCAGCGTCCCGAGATCGATGCTCATCTGATTGCCGCCAACGTGGCGCGCCAGCTGGAGCGCCGTATCGCCTTCCGCAGAGCGATGCGCCGCGCAATCGAGAATGCGCTCCGTTTCGGAGCCCAGGGGATCAAGATCCGCTGCGCCGGTCGCCTGAACGGCGCCGAGATCGCCCGCGCCGAGTGGTACCAGCAGGGCCGTCTGCCGTTGCACACCCTGAAGGCCGATATCGACTACGGCTTCAAGACCTCCTACACCACGTATGGGGTGATCGGGGTCAAGGTCTGGGTCTACCGGGGCGAGCGCCATCGGCAGCGCGCCATCCGGCCGCGTGTGTGAAGGAGAACCGCCATGTTGATGCCGAAGAAGGTCAAGTACAGAAAGCAGCAGCGGGGCAAAAACCGCGGCATCGCCGAGCGCGGATCAAAGGTTTCCTTCGGAGACTACGCGCTGCAGGCGGTTGAGCGTGGCTGGATCACCGCCCGCCAGATCGAGGCGGCACGAATCGCGATGACCCGTCACGTCAAACGCGGCGGCAAGATCTGGATTCGAGTTTTCCCCGACAAACCGGTGACCAAAAAACCGCTCGAAACCCGTATGGGTAAGGGCAAGGGCAACCCCGAGGAGTGGGTGGCGGTCGTCAAGCCTGCCCGCATCCTTTATGAGATGGAGGGCGTCAACGAGAACATCGCCCGCGAGGCGATGCGACTCGCGGCGCACAAGCTCCCCATCAAAACTCGATTCGTGAGCAGGAAAGATCAGCTATGAAGGCCAAGGACATTCGCGAGCGGTCAGACGACGAGCTTCGGAAGACTCTGGGAGATCTCGAGGAGCAGCTCTTCAAGCTCCGGTTCCAGAAGTCGACCGGGCAGATCGAGAATCCCATCAAGATCCGCGAGGTTCGCAGGAACATCGCCCGGGTGCTGACGGTGATGAATGAGCGTCGGGTCGAGGAGAGTGCAGGATGATGGATAGAGAGAATACCTCGCGCAAGACCACCAAGGTGGGCCTGGTGACTTCCTCGGCGGCCGACAAGTCGGTCGTGGTGAAGGTCGAGAACTTGGTCATGCACCCGCTGTACCAGAAATTCGTTCGCACTTCCTCGAAGTTCATGGCGCACGACGAGGAGAACAACTGCAACGAGGGAGACCGCGTGTTGATCGAGGAGTGCCGACCGCTTTCGAAGAGAAAGAGGTGGCGCGTCCGCAAGGTCATCGAGCGCGCGAAGTAGTCGGAGGGACGCCATGATCCAGATGGGAACAATGCTCAGTGTCGCCGACAACTCCGGCGCCCGTCGCTTGCAGGCGATTCGGCAGCTCGGCGGTTCCTCGGCGCCCCGCTATGCGGGTCTCGGCGACATCGTCGTGTGCTCGGTCAAGGAGGCGACGCCGGAGTCGGAGATCAAGAAAGGCACCGTCGTCAAGGCAGTCGTGGTCCGCACGCGCTCTCGAGCGCGTCGGCGTGACGGCTCGTACATCACGTTCGACGAGAACGCAGCAGTGCTGGTCAACGCCGAGCGCGAGCCGGTCGGCACCCGCGTTTTTGGTCCGGTTGCCCGTGAACTCCGCGAGAAACGATTCATGAAGATCGTTTCATTGGCCCCAGAGGTTCTGTAGGAGCAGTGATGAAGATCAGAAAAGGTGACACCGTCGAAGTCATTTCCGGCAAGGATGCCGGCAAGCAGGGCAGAGTCCTGGTTGTCGACCGGGACCGGGAACGGTTGGTGATCGAGGGCGTGAACATGATCAAGCGCCACACCCGACCCAACCCGCAGAAGAACGTGAAGGGCGGAGTCGTGGAACGGGAGGCACCGATCCACGCTTCCAATGTGATGGTGATCTCACCGGACAGCGGACAACGATCCCGGATCGGTATCCGGGTGCTCGACGACGGACGAAAGGTCCGCGTCGCCAAGGTCGACGGCGCGATTCTCGACCGTTAGGAGGGACGATGGCGCGCTTGCAGGAAAAGTATCGTGAGGAGGTCTTCCCGAAGCTCCAGAAGGAGTTCGAGTTGACCAACCCGATGCAGGTACCGAAGATCAGCAAGATCACCTGCAACATCGGGGTTGGCGAGGCGAGCCGAAACGCCAAGCTGCTCGAGGTGGCGATGGAGCAGTTGGCCAACATCACCGGCCAATTGCCCGAGGTTCGGAAAGCCCGGAAATCGATTGCAGCCTTCAAGCTGCGTGAGGGCATGCCGGTCGGTGCGCGGGTGACTCTGCGTAGGGAGAGGATGTACGAATTTCTCGACCGCCTGATCTGCATCGGGCTGCCACGCGTTCGAGATTTTCGCGGCATCTCCCCCAACGCCTTTGACGGTCGCGGCAACTACACGCTCGGAATTCGCGACATTCTGGTCTTCCCAGAAGTGGACTACCAGAAGGTCGAAAGCACCATGGGAATGAACATCACCATCACAACCACGGCACCCACCGACGACCAGGCGCGTTCGCTCCTGGCTGAAATGGGCATGCCGTTCAAGAGTCGTTAGGAGGCACCGTGGCACGTAAGGCAATGATCGCGAAGAGCCTGAAGAAGCCGAAATTCAAGGTCCGTCAGCGCAACCGTTGTCGGGTCTGCGGCCGTCCGCGGGGCTATATGCGCAAGTTCCAGCTCTGCAGGGTGTGTTTTCGCAAGCTGGCCCTCGAAGGCTACCTGCCCGGGGTCACCAAGGCGAGCTGGTAGGAGGTTGAATCATGGGTATGACTGATCCGATTTCTGACCTCCTGACCCGTATTCGGAACGCTACGACGGTGCGCCACGATCGCACCGACGTGCCGGCTTCGAAGATGAAGCTCGAGTTGGCCAAGATCCTCAAACAGGAAGGATTCATCCGCACCTTCAAGGTGATCGAGGAGGGGCCGCAGGGGACGATTCGCATCTATCTCAAGTACGCCGATGACGGCGAGCCGGTGATCCATGGCCTGCAGCGGGTGTCTCGCCCCGGTTGCAGGATCTACCGCGGGGTGGATGAGCTGCCAAAGGTGCGAAATGGCCTCGGAGTCGCTGTGATCTCGACCAATCGGGGCATTCTCACCGACGAGCAGGCGCGTGGCATGCGCGTGGGTGGCGAAGTCCTGTGTGAGATCTGGTAGGGGGACGAAATGTCACGCATAGGAAAACTGCCGATCCCGTTGCCGAAGGGGGTCGATGTCTCGATCTCCGGCGACGTGGTCAACGTCAAGGGCCCGAAGGGCCAGCTGCAGGTGACCATTCTGCCGGGCATCACCGCGGCCGTCGAGGACGGGAACCTCAATATCAACCGTGCCGACGATGAGCCCCAGAGCCGGTCGTTCCACGGTCTGACTCGCGCCCTGCTGGCAAACGCCACAACCGGCGTTTCCGAGGGTTGGGAGAAGAAGTTGGAGATCGTCGGCATCGGCTACCGGGCCGAGGGCAAGGGCAAGAGCGTGATCTTCAACCTCGGCTATTCGCATCCGATCGACTTTGCGGTGCCGGACGGCATCGAGATCGACGTCGATGCGAAGGCGAATACGGTGACCGTCAAAGGCATAGACCGCCAGAAGGTCGGCCAGATTGCGGCCGAGATTCGCGGCCTGCGGCCACCCGAGCCGTACAAAGGCAAGGGCATCCGCTACTTCGGCGAGCGTTTCCGGACCAAGGCCGGGAAGCAGGGAGTGACAGCATGAGGGTTCAAGATCGTAAGCAGCGCCGCGAGAGGATTCGGCGGCGCTACCGGGGTGCTGTCCGCGGAACCGCGGATCGACCGCGCCTGTCTGTGTATCGGAGCCTGCGGCACGTTTACGCCCAGGTCATCGATGATGTTTCGGGCATCACGCTGGCGTCGGCGTCGACTCTCGAAAAAGAGGCCGCTGGAAGCCTCAAGACTACCGGCAATCGCGACGCCGGCACCATGCTCGGGAAGCTCATCGGCGAGCGTGCCAAGGAGCGTGGCGTGGAAACGGTCGTTTTCGACCGCGGCGGGTTCCCGTACCACGGTGTGATTCGCGCGATTGCAGACGGAGCCCGCGAAGCGGGCCTGAAGTTTTAGGGGTTGCTGAGATGATGAACCGAGAGTCCGAGTTCGCCGAAACAGTCGTTCACATCAACCGTGTCGCAAAGGTCGTCAAGGGCGGCAAGAACTTCTCGTTCTCCGCCGTGGTCGTTGCGGGCGACGGTTCGGGCAAGGTCGGATACGGCACCGGCAAGGCGCGCGAGGTGCCGCCGGCAATCCAGAAGGCGAGCGAGCAGGCTCGTAAGGAGATGGTGAAGATCCCGCTGGTCAGCGGAACCGTGCCTCACCTGGTGTGGGGGCGGTGGGGCGCGACCCGGGTTCTGCTCCGTCCGGCTTCACCCGGTACGGGTGTCATCGCGGGCGGCGGCGTGCGTGCTGTGATGGAGTCGGCGGGGGTCGCCGACGTGCTGACGAAGATCGTTGGCAGCCGCAATCCATTCAACGTGGTTCGCGCCACCTTCGATGCCATCGACCGCCTGATGACCAGCGGACAGGTCAATCGGTTGCGCGGCATTGACCTCGGCCCGGCGCCGGAAGAAGCGGAGACTCCAGCAGAGGTAGAGGCTGCGGATGTGGCTGAGGAAGGTGAGAAAACCGAGGTGGCCGAGGAGGCGATCGAGCCTGAGGTCGCCGAGGGAGATGACAGCTGATGACTGCGGAAGAAAAGAAACAGAAGGCGGCCGACGAGAAAGAGGTCGCGGCCGAGAAGGCGCCGGCGAAGAAGGCTGCAGCGAAGAAGGCTGCGCCCAAGAAGTCGGCCGCAAAGAAAACGACGGCCAAGAAGCCGGCTGAGAAGAAAACCTCTGCCAAGAAGGCGGCGCCGAAGAAGGCAGCCGAAAGGAAGGCAACGGCCAAGAAATCGGCTGCCAAGAAGCCTGCGGCCAAGAAAGCCGCGCCGAAGAAGGCGGCAGAAGAAAAGAAGGCCGACACCAAGACGACCGCCGAGAAGAATGCAACGGCGCAGAAGCCGGCCGAAAGGAAGGCCGCGCCGAAGAAGGCTCCGGCCAAGGCCGAGACTTCCAGAGCGACCGCGAAGAAAGCCGAGGGTTCGGGCAAGATGCTCAAGATTACCCAGGTGCGCAGCCAGATCGGATTCGCGCGAAAGCAGCGACTCGTGCTGTCCAGTCTCGGTCTGGGACGTATCGGCCGGTCGGTGACGCGCCGCGATCATCCGACGATCCGCGGCATGGTGTCCAAGGTCACCCACCTGGTTTCGGTAGAGGAAGTGGAGGGCTGAACCGTGGAACTTCATGATTTACATCCAGCGCCCGGGGCGAAGAAGGGACGCAAACGAATCGGTCGCGGTCCGGGCTCCGGCACCGGAAAGACCGCCGGTAAAGGCCACAAGGGGCAGAAGTCGCGGAGCGGGTACTCGCGGCGCTACGGCTTCGAGGGTGGTCAAATGCCGCTCGTGCGCCGCATCCCGAAACGTGGTTTCTACAACGTTTTCAGGGTCGAATATCAGGTCGTAAACCTGCGGGATCTGGAAAGGGTCTTTGCGGACGGCGATACGGTTTCAGTCGAGACTCTGATCGAGAAAGGCCTTACGAAGCGCGGCAAGAAGCCAGTCAAGGTGCTCGGTGACGGGGAGCTCAAGAAGAAGCTGACTGTGCAGGCGCACAAGTTCTCGGCGGCGGCCAAGGAAGGCATCGAAAAAGCGGGCGGTAGCTGCGAGGTGGTGACGTCGTGATCGAGAGTTTCCGCAATATCTTCGCGATCCCGGACCTTCGCAAGCGGGTGCTCTTTACCTTTGCTCTGCTCGCGGTGTACCGGCTCGGCGCCTTCATCCCGATTCCTGGCATCGACCCGGTAGCAATCGCCGAGTTCACCAAGGCGGCAGAAGGCACCGTGCTCGGATTCCTGAACCTGTTCTCGGGCGGTGCGCTCGGGCGCATGACGGTCTTCGCGCTCGGCATCATGCCCTATATTTCATCCTCGATCATCCTCCAGCTTCTGACCGTCGTGTGGCCGTACCTCGAGAAGCTGTCAAAGGAGGGCGAGCTCGGCCGACGCAAGATCACCCAGTACACGCGCTACGGCACCGTCGTCCTGTCGGTGATCCAGTCGCTTGGCATCTCGTTCTTCCTCGAGCGGACGACCGCCCCGGGCGGTGCGCCGCTGGTGCCGGAACATTTTCAGGGATGGGGCTTCCGCCTCCTGACGGTTCTGACCCTGACCACCGGAACGGCGTTCGTCATGTGGCTCGGCGAACAGATCTCGGAGCGTGGCATCGGCAACGGTATTTCCCTGATCATCTTTGCCGGTATCGTAGTCGGTTTGCCGGCGGCGATCTTCAACACGATCACCGACGTCAAGACCGGCGCGCTCAACATCATCACGGTTGTTCTGCTGGTGATATTCATGATCGTGGTTGTGGCCGCGATCGTCTACATGGAACGGGCTCAGCGGCGAATACCCATCCAGTACGCCAAACGCGTGGTCGGGCGCCGAGTCTATGGCGGGCAAAGCACCTACCTGCCGCTGCGCATCAACACCGGCGGCGTGATTCCGGTGATCTTCGCCGCCTCGATCATGTCCTTCCCGCAGACCCTCGGGCAGATGATCGACAACCGCTGGCTGCAGAAGATTACGGAGGCGCTGGCCTGGGGCGAGCCGATGTACAACCTTGTGTACTTCCTCGCGATCATTTTCTTCTGCTACTTCTACACGTCGATCATCTTCAACCCGGAGGATACGGCCGAGAACATGCGCAAGTACGGTGGGTTCATACCTGGAATCCGACCAGGCAAGCCGACCGCCGAGTTCATCGACAAGGTCCTCACTCGCATTACCCTGGTGGGTGCCGTCTACCTCGCGCTGGTCGCGATCCTGCCGGAGATCCTGATCGCCGGCTTCAAGGTTGCGACGATTCCGGTCATCGGACCGACACTGGACGCCATCTTGCCGAGCTGGTTCACCGAGGGTCTCGGGGTCAAGTTCTTCTTCGGCGGCACCTCGCTCCTGATCGTCGTCGGCGTTGCCATGGACACGGTCCAACAGATCGAATCGCAGCTTGTGATGCGTCATTACGACGGGTTCATGCGCAAGGGTAGAGTTCGCGGGAGGCGTGGTTAATTTCATGATCTGCCTCAAATCCGAACGCGAGCTGGAGACCATGGACAGGGCCAACCGCCTCGTCCACGAGGTTCTCCAGGCCGTCGAGGCCGCAGCCGGGCCGGGCATCTCGACCGGCGAGCTGGACAAGCTTGCCGAAGGGATGATCCTGGAGGCTGGCGGTGAACCGGCATTCAAGGGTTATCGAGGCTACCCCGCGACACTCTGCACTTCTGTCAACGATGTCATCGTCCACGGCATCCCCAACGGGAAGAACCGACTCCAAAACGGAGATCTCGTGAGCATCGACTGTGGCGTTCTGCTCGATGGTTATTACGGAGACTCCGCAGTGACCTTCGGGATCGGCGCCATTGAGCAAGAGGCGCAACGCCTGATGGACGTCACCCGGGTGTGCCTTGCGGACGCGGTGTCCGCGGTGCGACCCGATGGCCGGTTGGGTGATGTTGGAGCTGCGGTTCAGCAGCGGGCCGAGGCGGCTGGTTTCGGCGTCGTGCGCGAGTTCGTCGGGCACGGCATCGGGCGCTCGCTGCACGAAGAACCGCAGGTGCCGAACTACGGCAAGGCGGGCCACGGACAGAAGCTCAAGCCGGGACTCGTGATTGCGATCGAGCCAATGATCACGGGCGGTTCGTGGCGAGTGAAGATTGATGACGACGGCTGGACAGCAAGGACGGAAGACGGTAGACTCGCAGCCCATTTTGAGTGCTCGGTGGCGGTCACTCCTGACGGTCGTCGTGTGCTCGGATCCGAGGAGTTTTTGAATGCCTAAGGAAGAGGCGATCGAAGTGGTGGCCACTGTGGTCGAACCCTTGCCCAACGCGATGTTCCGCGTCGAGCTTGAAAACGGCCACGAGGTGCTGGCCCACATCTCGGGCAAGATGCGCAAGCACTTCATTCGCATCCTTCCGGGCGACAAAGTTCTGGTGGAGCTCTCTCCGTACGATTTGACGAGAGGGCGCATCGTGTATCGATACAAATAGGGAGGACGACAATGAAAGTTCGTCCATCGGTCAAGAAAATGTGTGCGAAATGCAAGATCATCCGCCGCAAAGGCGTGGTCAGGGTGATCTGCGAGAACCCGAAGCACAAGCAACGGCAAGGCTGATCGGGGAGGTATCTGGTGGCACGAATTGCAGGCGTTGATCTGCCGGCCGGCAAAAGAGTCGAGATCGGCCTCACATATATCTATGGTATCGGTCGCACCCGCGCCAAGAAGATCCTCGAAAAGGCCAAGGTCGAAGAGGGGATCAAGGTCAAGGACCTCTCCGAGGCCGAAGTTCTGGCGATCCAGCAGGTGATCCAGAACGAGGGTGGCGTCGAGGGTGATCTCCGCCGGGAGGTCGCCATGAACATCAAGCGCCTGATCGAGATCGGGAGCTATCGAGGCATCCGGCATCGCCGTGGGCTTCCGGTTCGTGGCCAGCGAACCCACACCAATGCACGCGGCCGCAAGGGCCCGCGTCGTCAGGCTGTCGCCGGCAAGAAAAAAGTCTCGAAATGAAACTTGAGATGTGCAATTCTCGCCGGCGATCTGTACCAATCTCCCGTGCTCTGAGCACTCGCGCCAGTGCTCGACATACCTCTGGGTATGCCTCCGCCTGTCGCGAGCACCAGAACATCGAGATCTTGGCACATATCATCCGGCAGAATCGCACATCTCAAGTTGAGAGCAGGAGCTGAATCATGGCAAAGGAAAAGAAAGGTGGGCGGAAGCCGCGTCGGGAGCGCAAGAACGTGCCCCATGCAGTCGCCCATATCCACGCCACCTTCAACAACACGATTGTGACCTTCGCCGACCCGGGCGGTGGCACGCTGTGCTGGTCGTCCGGTGGTCGGATCGGCTACAAGGGCTCGCGCAAGGGGACACCGTACGCGGCCCAGCTGGCTGCGAAGTCGGCGGCCGAACAGGCCCAGGATCAAGGTGTGCGCTCGGTTGAAGTGTTGGTGAAAGGTCCGGGCCCGGGCCGGGAATCGGCGATCCGTGCAGTGGCGGCGAGCGGGCTCGACATCAGGAGCATCCGCGACCTCACGCCGATCCCGCACAACGGTTGCCGTCCGCGCAAACGGCGCAGGGTTTAGAGGAAGAGGTAGAAGATGGCACGATACAGAGGACCGGTTTGTCGACTGTGCCGCCGAGAGGGCATGAAGCTGTTCTTGAAAGGCGAGCGCTGCTACAAGGAGAAGTGTGCGATCGAGCGGCGTAACGCGCCCCCCGGCCAGCATGGGATGGGCCGCCGCCGCAAGGTTCGGGCCTACGGTCTGCAGCTTCGGGAGAAGCAGAAGCTGCGCCGCATCTACGGGCTCCTCGAGGGCCAGTTCCGACGCACCTTTGATGAAGCGAACAGGCGCAAGGGCGTGACCGGCGAGACCCTCCTCCAGCTTCTCGAGCTGCGCCTCGACAACGTCGTCTACTCACTCGGGTTCGCCACCTCCCGCACCCAGGCGCGCCAACTGGTCCGTCACGGCCACATCTCGGTCGACGGCCGCCGCGTCAATATCCCCTCATTCCGGGTCCGTCCTGGCATGGAGATCAGCGTGCGCGAGAAAAGTCGCAAGAACACTCACATTTCGGAAGCCCTCGAGTTCGCCCAGGGTCGCGGCATTCCGCCCTGGTTGGAGCTCGATGCAGGTGTATTCACCGGCAAGGTCCTCGAAAACCCGGCGCGCGAGGACATTCGCTTCCCGATCCAGGAGCAGCTCATCGTCGAGCTCTATTCTCGTTAAGGTGGAGGCTGCATGATCTGGCAGGATTTCCAACACCCGACACACGTAGAGATCGAAGAGGAGGGATTCGGTCCCACCTTCGGTCGTTTCTTCGCACAGCCCTTCGAGCGCGGTTGGGGCACGACCCTCGGCAACAGCCTGCGGCGAGCCCTGTTGTCTTCGATTCCGTCGGCCGCGATTACGGCGGTCAAGATCGAAGGCGCGGACCACGAGTTTTCCGCTGTCCCGGGTGTTGTCGAGGACGTCACCGACATCATTCTCAATCTGAAGAAGATTCCGCTCAAGATTCATGGTCAGGGACCCGCATTCCTGACACTCGAAGCCAAGGGTGCGGGAGAGATCACGGCCGGTCAGTTTGCCGGTTCTTCCGAGGTCGAGGTGATCGACCCGGACGTTCACGTGGCCACTCTTTCGGCCGACGGCAAGCTCAAGATGACCGTGCGCGTGGCGAAGGGCCGCGGCTATGTGCCGGCCGAAGAGAATCAAAGCGACGACCTCGACGTCGGCTTCATCCCGGTCGACTCGGCGCATTCGCCGGTGAGAAAGGCCAACTTCCGGGTCGAGATGGCGCGTTTCGGGCGCATGACCAATTACGAACGTCTGATTCTCGAGGTCTGGACCAACGGCACCATCGCGCCGGAAGAGGCCCTCAGTCAGGCCGCCCAGCTGGTACAGGGCCACATGGAGATTTACACCTCGCTGGCCGAGGTCGAGGAATCGCCGGTGGCGATGGTTGAGGAGCCGGAAGCCGAGGAAGAGGACAGTATCCTCGATGCGTCCATCGAGACGCTGGAGCTCTCGATCAGGTCCATGAACTGTTTGAAGAACGCCAACATCCGGACTCTGCGCGATCTCGTGAGCCGCTCCGAGAGGGAGATGGTAGAGATCCGCAACTTCGGAGAGAAATCCCTCAAAGAGGTGCGTTCGAAGCTCGAGGTTCTCGGCCTCGGCTTTGGCATGAACCTCGATCTGTAGAAAGCGGGAGACCGAGATGCGACATCGAGTTCGCGGCCGCAAGCTGGGCCGCACGACCGCCCATCGCAAGGCGCTGTTCAGGAATCAGCTGACGGCCCTGTTCACCCATGACCGGA
This sequence comes from Acidobacteriota bacterium, assembly GCA_022340665.1. Classification (NCBI taxonomy): domain Bacteria; kingdom Pseudomonadati; phylum Acidobacteriota; species Acidobacteriota bacterium. The sequence goes on from JAJDNM010000096.1 coordinate 14,699, forward strand.
TCGTCACGACCCTGCCCAAGGCCAAGGAGCTGCGTCCGTTGGCAGAACGCATGGTCACCCTCGCCGGGACCGGAACCCTGCCGGCGCGGCGCAAGGTCCTGACAATGGTTCCCGACAAGGAGGTGGTGAGCCGCCTCTTCGACGAGATCGCGCCCCGTTTCAGTGATCGCCCGGGCGGCTACACGCGCATCATGCGCCTCGGCCGTCGTCGCGGTGACGGTGCCGAGTTGGCGATCATCGAGTTCGTTGACTACGAGCTTGCCGATCATGAAGAGGGCGGTGCGTCGTCCAAACCCTCTCTGATGGATCGCGCCAAGGGCGTGTTCGGCGGTGGAGCCAAGAAGGACGCTGTCGAGGACGAACCGACGACCGCTGAAGAGGAGGCCGAGGAGATCGCCGAGCCGGCTGCCGACGAGGGCGAGCCGGAGGTCGAGGCGGCAGATGCTGCCGAAGCGGTCGAAGAAGAACCGGCCGAGGTGGTGCCCGAAGACGAGCCGGAAGCCAAGGCCGACGAGCCCGCTGAAAAGCCCGCATCCGAAGCGGAGCCTGCCGAGGCGGACGAAGAGAAGAAGGACGACTGAAGTCGCCTCAATCCGAAATCATCGACGCCGCAGCATTTCGCTGCGGCGTTTTTCATCTGGAACTGGCGCTCAGAGGGTGATCGTGTCTCCCAGCTCCGGGATTTCCGAGTCCCAATCGAACTCGTGTTTGAGCCGTTCGGCGAACGCCTGCTGAGCGTCGTACTCACCGTGGATCAGCACGACTCTTTCCGGATCCCGTTGGCGGCGCCCGAGCCACAGAATGAGCTCCCCGGCGTCGGCATGAGCCGACAGCCCGGTGATCTGCGAGATGTGGGCCTTTACCGGAATCCACTCGCCGTGGATCTTGATTTCCTCTTCGCCTTCTATCAGGCGGCGGCCTTTGGTCCCCTCGGCCTGATAGCCGGTAAAGAGTACGGTGTTCTTCTCGTCTGGCAGGCGCAGTTTGAGGTGGTGGAGGATGCGGCCGCCGGTGACCATGCCCGAGGCCGAGATGATGATGGCCGGCCCGGATAGGGAGTTGAGCTTTCGCGACTCTGCCGATGACGGGGTGACCTGAAGGGTGGGAGGAAAGATCGGGTTCTCGTGGTTGGCGAAGAAATGCTGCATCTCGGTGTCGTGTTCGGCCACGTACCGTGTGTAGAGAGCGGTCGCCTCGATGCCCATCGGGCTGTCGAGATAGATCGGAATCTGCGGGATATCGCCGTCGACCATGAGCTCATGCAGCAGGTACAGGATCTCCTGGGTGCGGTCGATGGCGAAAGCCGGGATGATGATCACACCTCCGCGGTCGATTCCGGCGCGCACCTCGTCGCCGAGCACCACGCGGGGCTCCTCGTCCCCGTGAAACCGGTCCCCGTAGGTCGTCTCGACGAAGAGCACATCGGAGCCCGGGTAAGGTTGCGGCTCGTGCAGGATCGGGATGCCGTAACGCCCGACATCACCCGAGAAATAGATTGTCTTCTTCTCGCCTCCCGCTACCTTCGTCTCCAGCTCGATCGCCGCCGCGCCGAGGATGTGTCCCTGCCGGTGATAACGGAAACGGATACCCGGGCGGAGCTCGTGCCAGTGGTCGAAGGCGGCTGACTCGAGCAGCTTGAGGGCGGCGCGGGCGTCGGCCATGCGGAAGAGCGGTAACGCGGGTTTGTGCTTCGAGTATCCCTTCTTATTGGCGTATCGCGCCTCCTCCTCGTTGATATGAGCCGCGTCCGGCAGAAGAACGCCGAGCAGGGCTCGGGTCGGCGGTGTGCAGAAGACCGGACCCTCGAAGCCCTGCCGGCACAGACGGGGCAGATAGCCCGAGTGGTCGATGTGGGCATGGGTCAGAACGACCGCGTCGATGGTGTGCGGTGGGACCGGCAACTTCTTCCAGTTGAGCTGGCGGTACCTGGCCGGGCCCTGGAAGAGTCCGGAGTCGATCAGAATGCGGAAGTTCTTCCATTCCAGCAGATATTTCGATCCCGTCACGCATCGACCCGCCCCGAGCACTGTGATTTTCATGAAACCTCCGTCAGCTATCCTACCGCGACCAACCAGCACCGGTCTCCGATCCCGATTCCTCCTGTCGAGCCGTCGAGCCGTCGAGCCGTAGCACGAGCCCCTTGAATTGCGGATGCAGTCGATGCTGGACGCACGACCGATTTCAACCTAGAATGTCTCCCTACCGAGGAGGTCAGCAATGGCGACAAAGAAGAAAACGGTCGATGAAGCCATCGAAGAGGTTGCGGACAAGGCGACCGGCGGTGGTTTGAACGAGGTCAAGGCATCTCTTGCCAAAGCCCAGGAATCGATGGAGAGCGCCAAGTCCACGATGCAGGTCGCGTTGGGAAAGGCGAAGGACACAGCGGTCTCCGGCGCCGAGCAGACGAAGGTATATCTGGAGGAGGCCAAGCATTACCTCGCCGAAGCGCGGGAGAAGATGGGCGTCCTGGCATCAAAATCTCGCGAGCAGGCGGAGATCCTCTACTCCAAGTCCAAGGACCAGTACGACGTTCTGTCGGTGAAAGCCAAAGACGTGTACGGCAAGGCGAGGACGAAGGTCGCCGAGGTCGACTTCAAGCAAAAGGGCGACGAGGTCGTCGAGTATGTCCGAACCAACCCGGGCAAGGCGATCCTGATAGCGCTCGCCCTCGGGTTCATCGTCGGATATGCCACCCGGCCGCGTGACTGATTGAGCGGGGGTGTGACCAGATGGTAGACATCGAAATCGATGACGAGCGTGACGATCTGATCGACGGTCTGAGTTCGGCGCGGGGAATCGACGCCGACTCGATTCTCGATTCTCTCGTGCCGCAATCCATCGACTGGCGGGAGACCGTCAGCCGTCATCCGTTCGGGTCGGTTGCATGTGTCGGTCTTGTCGGCTACCTGGTCGGTCGAACCAAAGGTGCGACCATCATGGCCGGTGTGACGGCGGCCCTTTCCGCAGGAATCATGCGTCAGCTGTCAGACGTCTTCGAGGGTGATTTCTTCGATTTCTGATCCGGGTCCCGACACTGATCCGGGGTGCTGCCCATGACCCTCGGACGGAGCTTTCTCCTCTGGCTGCTCGGGGTCCTGGTTGTGACTCTGGTGCTGGTCAGTGCGCTCGTCCTGTGGCATGAGCGGCAAATACTCGAGGACGAGCTCCATTCCCGGGCCGAGGTGTTGGGTCAGGTGCTCGCTCTGGCCGCAGCTGAAGGTGGTTCTCCGGAGTACCTGACGGCCGTCTCGATGACCGACGTGAGGGCCGGTGAGGTGCGGGACTCGAATGGCCAGATCTTGTGGCGCTTCGGCCCCTCTCCGGATGAGGCCGAGTCGCTCGACAGCAGCCTGATGCGCGTCGAGCAAAACGTGAAGGTCAGCGGCGGGCTGTGGGGCGACGAGGGTTCGGTCGACGTCGTGCTCATGGTTTCTCGGGCCCGGGTTCGGGCCCACCTGGCTGCTGCCGCTGCGCGCCTGCTCGCCGGTCTCGGAATCGCATTGACGCTGGCGTTGGCTGTCGGGTTGGTCCTGGTCGGCCAAATCGTCCGCCCGTTGAACGAGCTCGGTGAGTGGGTCCGCACATTCGATCCCGACAGACCGGTCGAGCCGATGCAGGGTGGCCCGACGACAGAGGTTCGGGAGCTCGCGCGATCCTTCACAGGCATGGCGGAGCGCCTCTCCGAGCAACGCCGTTCGCTGGTCACCAGCGAACGCCGGTTCCGGGAGCTCTTCCTGGCATCTCCGACTCCGCTCCTCAGGCTCGACGACAGGTTCGGACTGCGTGGAGCGAATCCTGCGGCCGAGCCCTACCTCGGTGGACCGGTTTCGAGGATGGCCAACACGTCGCTCGCCACATTCCTCGAGAAGCCTTCGGCGAACGAGCTGCTGTCAGCCCTCGAAGATGCTGATGAGGCGGGCGACACCGTGCTTGAAGCGGCATGGAAACTGGCGAACGGCGAGTTGGCTGAAGTCGAACTGCACATGGGGTTGGAAACAGGCGATCGGAAGGGTGGCTACCTGGTTGCCATCCACGATCTGACGGACCAGGTGCGTCGAATGGGTGAACGGTGGCGACGGACCTTTGATGCGATGATGGATGGGGTCGCCCTGGTTGACGACGGTGGCTCGATCGTGCTGGCGAACCAGGCTCTCGAACCCCACCAAGAAGCAGTTTCCGCTGACCTGGCGAGTCGGCTTCGCGGCGAGGGGCCGGCGCAGTGGCGGACGTCGAATGGCGGTCGGCTGCTCGACTGCTCGCTGACCTCTCCAGCCGGCCTGGAGCACTCGATTCTGGTGGTCAGGGACGTCACCGAAGCTGTCGATTCGGAAAGCCGCCTTCGCGATGCGGAGAAGATGCAGGCGGTGGGCACGCTCGCCAGCGGGGTGGCGCATGATTTCAACAACCTGCTGGCAGCGATTCTGCTCCACGTCCGCCTGATGCAGCGACGCCCGGAAACGGCGAAGGAGGCGGTGGCTGCGATCGGCGATCTCGCCGAGCAGGGCACCGAGGTCGTGCGCGAGCTGCTGTTCTTTGCCCGCCACCCGAGCTCTCCCCCCGGGACGATCAATCTGGTCGATCTGGTCCGCCAGCAGGAGGGTGTGCTGCGGCATCTCCTGCCCGACGATGTGGATCTGGTCATCGAGCTCGAAGATGAGGCCGTACCGGTAGTGGCCGACCCGGTCGGGCTGCGGCGGTTGCTGGTCAACCTGGTCATCAATGCGCGCGACGCGCTGGAGGAGCGTGGAGGACGGATCACGGTGCGGGTCGAGCACACGGCCGCGCGTGCGGTGCTCGAGGTGGCCGACGACGGAGCGGGCATCCCGTCCGAGGCGCGCGAACACCTCTTCGAGCCGTTCTTCACCCTGCGCCGCCAGGGTCGTGGTTCGGGTCTCGGCCTGGCGGTGGTCTACAGCATCGTGTCGGCACACGATGGCGAGGTGGACGTCCGGACATCACTCGGCGAAGGTGCGCGATTCATCGTTCGCCTGCCGCTGGGAGAGGCCGCCGGACTCGAGCCGCTGGAGGGCCGAGCCGAGAGCCCAGCGCTGAAAGTCTTGTTGATCGAGGCCGACGGCCGATCCGCAGCTGCAAAGATCGAGGTGCTCGCCGGAGCCGACCTCGAGGTCCGCCATGCGCCTTCGTTCGATCAGCTCGCGGATCTGACCGACGGGTGGACGCCGGGCGTCGCGGTGGTGGCCGAGGATGTGTTCGGGGGCGCGAGAAGCGACCTCGGACGTTTGCATATGCCGGTTCTCCTGCTCGGCGAGGCCGAGGGTGTTGTCCTGGATCGCCTGGGACCGCTGGTAGTGAGACTCCCCGCCGATGCATCGTCCGAGGTGGTTCTCGAGACCCTGACCGATCTCGCCGAGTGAGACCCCCCGGCCAGCCGACTCTCGATGCTGGATCCTGGATTCGCCCACCCAACCGATACTGGATACTCGATACTCGACCCACCCGGCTTCGCCCCTTGGGCCTCGCCGTGGCTAGCCCCTTGACAATTCAGCAACGCGATTTATCGATTCGTTGAATCCAGCATCCAGCATCCAGCATCCAGCATCCAGCATCCAGCATCCAGCATCCAGCATCCAGCATCCAGCATCCTCCTCCTCTGATAAGCTTCGGACATGGCATTGAGCTGCGCTGGTGGAGGGCCGAAGTGGAAGCAGTACGTACCATGGCTGGTGCTGGTTGCGTTCTCGATGACCCTCCATCTGTGGAACCTCGGCGAACGCTCGTACCACCACGATGAGGCGATTCATGCCCACGCGGCCCATGTCCTGCTCAAGGACGGCGTTTACCAGTACGATCCGACCTATCACGGACCGCTGCTCTACTATCTGACGGCTGCGACCTTCGTCGTCGCCGGCGACTCGGATTTCACCGCCCGGTTGCCAATCGCTCTCTCGGGCATCGCCATGATCTGGATCGCATGGTCTCTGCGCCGACCGTTCGGCCCCAGGGCCGCGTGGTGGATGGGCCTGCTGGCGTCGATTTCGCCGATCTGGCTCTACTATGGCCGCTTTCTGCGCATGGACATTCTCGAGGCGCTGGTCGCCTCGGCCGCCTTCGTCGCGCTGTGGCGCGCTCTTCGTGGGAGCTCGAGAGCGTGGATCTGGTTTGGTGTCTGGGTGGGTCTGGCGTTTGCCACCAAGGAGAATGCCTTCGTCACCACGGCTCTCGTTGGAGGTGTGCTCGGCCTGATTCTGATTCACAACGGCATCCGCCAGATGTTTCCGCTCACGCTGAAGTGGGTCGCTGATCACCGGTGGCACCTTCTCGGCGCGGTGGCGGCGGCAGTCGTGGTGACCGTGCCCCTCTTTACCGTCGGTTTCCGCCATCCCGGCGACTGGTTCTTCCCGTACAAGGCGATCTCCTACTGGTGGGGCCAGCACAGCATCGAGCGTGTCGCCGGCCCGCCGTGGTACCACCTTCCGCGGTTGGCGCTCTACGAGTTTCTGCCGATCATAGCCGGCCTCGCCTGGGCCGTTCGGCGGGGGCGGAAGATGCGGACCCTGGAGTGGACGTTGCTGCTCTTCGGCCTCGCTTCGATCGGCATGTATGCGTATCTGGGCGAAAAGGTGCCGTGGCTCGGTGTGCACCAGGTGTGGGCGTTCTTCCCACTTGCCGGCATGCAGCTGGCGCGCACCTTCGGGCCGCAGGGTGTCTGGTGGAGCCGGTCGCTGGCGGCCGTCGGACTCGCGGCGACCGTCCTTACCACGATGGTCGCGAACTTCGTGCTCGACGAGATCTCACCGAATCGCGATCGTGTCGAGGCGTTGGTCTATGTCCAGACATCTCCCGAGATCAAGCTGCCGATGAGAGAGGGGCTCGAGCACGCCGCCGCAGGTGCTGATCCCGCGGCTGCGGTTTCGGGTGAGGCCGGCTGGCCGCTCTCCTGGTACTGGCGCAACATCCCGGTCTGGTGGGATGAGCCCAAGACGGGTCAGCGTCCGCCGATCGTCTTCTGCGGTCCGGACGAGCTGCCAACGGTCCTCAAAAGGCTCGGTTCGGGATATGTCAGCGAGCGGATCCCGCTGCGCTCGTGGTGGCTCCCGGAGGACTTCAAGCCTGAAGCGGGTGATATCCTGCGCTATGTCTTCACCCGCCGCCCATGGGGGACCATCGGGTCGACCGACACCGTCGTCCTGCGCCGTACCGAGGAGACCATCGAGGCGACCCGATCGGTGGCAGTGCCTTCGGTTCTCGAAGCCGCCCTGGGCGTCCGGAGCGCGCGAGTCCTGGGCGAGGGATGGATGTTCGAACCGCGCGGCCTCAGCGTGTCCAAGGAGGGTGAGCTGGCGGTCGCGGACTCGGTTCTCAACCAGATCGTCTTCTTCGACCAGGAGCACGCCGTGATCGAGGCCGAGGTGCCGGAATCTCTCAAACAGCCCGAGGCGGTGGCTTGGACGCCCGACGGCGTGCTGGTAATTGCCGACACCTGGAACCACCGTGTGCTCGCGTTCGATCGATCGTCGAACAAGGTCCGGCCGATGCCCGAAGCACCTGGAGGGTGGTACGGCCCCCGCGCGGTGGCTGTCGCCGAAGACGGCACGGTGGCGGTGACCGATACGGGTAACAAGCGCATCGTGCTCATTTCGGGTGGCGGCGGCGGCCCGACGATCGAGACCATCGGCGGCGAGGGCAGCGAGCCCGGCCAGCTGGTCGAGCCGGTCGGCGTGACCTGGCTCGATCGCCGGCGCCTGCTGGTCTGCGACACCGGGAATCGGCGCCTGCAGGTGCTCGATCGGCAGGGAAAACCGATCGAGGTGGTACCTCTCCCCGACGCCTGGGTCGATTTCTACTCGCGCCCCCAGATTCTCGCGTTGACCGAGGAGCGGTGGCTGGTCACCGATGTCCCGGCGAAGAGCCTGTGGCTGGTGGACAAGGGTGTTCCGACCAGGATCGACCTCGGAGGCGACGACATCGTACCGACCGGTCTGGCCCGCGGTGGTGACATCCTCTACGTCTCCGACCTCGGCTCGAAGGTCTGGGCGTTCGAGCTGCCATCTGACGAGTGACCGCGGGTCACTCGTCAGATGGCAGAATTTTGAATTTTGAATTTTGAATTCCCGCCCGATCCCCCAGAGAACGGGAGGGTGGGTGGTAATTCAAAATTCAAAATCGAGAATTCGGAATTTTACGCCCTTGACTCCAGCAGGATTGGGGCCGCATGCTTGAAACGATGAATATCGGGAGACCATCGCTGTCCTGCCGTCGGCGCCGTCGCGAGTGCGGCTTCACAATCTGGGAGATGATGGTCGTCATCTTCATCATCGGCCTCGTCATAGCGATCGGCTACCCGACGATGCGCAGGTCGCTGGTTCGTGCCCGCCTCTTGAGTCAGGCCGACATCCTCAAACGGGCGGTCGCCGTGGCGCGGGCCAACGCGCTCAAGAGCGGCCAGGGCGTCACCGTCCGCTTCCTCGATTCCAACGCCGTCCAGGAAGGTGGCGTGGTGGTTGCCTGGGTCGACGAGAATGGCAACGGAGGCCTCGATGCCCCTTCCGACAAGGTGATTGGCAGATGGCCGATGCGAGAGAAGACCCTTCTCAAACCGGACCCCGCCAACATCCTCTTCAAGCTCGAGGGTGGCGCTCGCGGGGTGATGTTCCTCGGCAACGGGACGGTGATGGCGAACAACAGCGGCAGGGTCGGCGTGGGCCAGGGCGCGATCATCGTCTCGGACCACTACCAGAACGACATCAGGCTCCTGATCCTGGCCGGCACGGGGACCGTGATCCAGGAGATGTGGGATGACAAAGCCGGTGGGTGGTCGAAAGAGCTGCGTCACTGGAAGTTCTGAGCTGTTCAGGTCCTGAACAGCCAGGGAAACGAGAGCCGCCGACCAGCGACGCACCGAGCGATATGAGGGCCTCGAACCAGGAATAGAGCCCACTCTCTGGAAAATGCCGTAATTTCCTGATTGTCAAAGGTTTTTTAAGGTCTGCACTGCACTCTTGACGGTCTCGTGGCAAGAGACGCATGCTAAGAATGATGAAATACCAATCATCCGTCCCGTCGGTTGGTCGAGCCTGGCGTCGCGAGCGCGGGTTCACCCTCCATGAAATCCTCATCGTCGTCACGATCATCGCGATGATGGTGGCGGTCGGGTACCCCCTCCTGTGGCGCTCTCAGGTGCGCGCCAGGCTGCTCAGCGAAGTCAGGATGTTGGAGCAGGCGACCATGGTGGCGCGGGTCAATGCCGTCAAGCACGGCCGCAGGGTCGCCATGCAGATCCTCGAAGACAACGCTCAGCAGCAGGGCGGCGACGTCTTCGCGTGGGTCGATGACAACGAGGACGGGCTGATGACGGCGGGTGAGGACGAGGTCGGACGCTGGACGGTCCAGCAACGATTCTTCATCGGCCCGGACGGCAGCAATCCCTTCTTCAAGCTGGCGTCGTCGGCTGACCCTCGCGGAATCGTCTTCCTGCCGAACGGAACGACGATCGCCAACGCGGCCGGCGCCATCGGTGTCGGGCAGGGAGCAGTCGAGGTCATGGACGAACACCTCAACACCATTCGAATCATGGTGCGCGGTGGTTCGGGAACGGTCACGACCGAGATGTGGAACCCATACGACGATTCATGGTCCGACGAGATCAGGTTCTGGAGGTATTGATGGAGAGGGGCGTGAAACGCGGTTCCCGCGACGAGGGTTTCACCCTGGTCGAAATCCTGCTCATGATCGTGATCCTCAGCTTCGTCGCTCTGGGGATTGCCGGGCTCTTCTCCCACTCGATGATCGTCAACGCCTCCGGCCACGATTACGCGGTGCTCGCGTCGGAGGCGCGGTTCGCGCTCGAGGCCCTGCAGGCGAGATCGTTCGACGACGCAGCGCTCATCCGCACCGCGGGAACGCCGCGCAACTGGCCTCCGGTCAACCCGAATTTCAACATCAGCTACACCGTCGAGGACTACGTGGTCCAGAACTGGACTGACGCAAGCACCGGGTCCGGAGGCTGGAATCTGGCGGCAGGTGCGGTGCCGAACCTCAAGCAGATCTCGATGACCGTCACCTCGACCAACCAAGTGCTGCGTGGCCGACGGGTGCTGACAGTCACCAGCCTCAAGATTCCGGGATGATGACCATGGATTTCAGGCAACAAGGTTTCACGTTGATCGAGATGCTGGTGGTGGTCGCCCTTCTGGCGATGATTATGATCGGCCTGCTGAACCTGCTCGATACCTCGTCCAGGATCTCGGTGGTCGAGACGTCCCTCGCCGATACCCAGGAGAACGTTCGTTTCGCCGCCTACCACATCATGCGCACCGCGCGCATGATGGGCTCGTCGGTGATGCCCTTCGCCGCCAACGTCAGCGGTGTCGACCGCTGGATGGCCGGCGAGCTGACCTCGAACGCCACTGGCGGGACGGCGACCACGCCGTTCGGATCGGTGGCCGCCGTCGAGGGCTCGGACGTCCTGACCATGCGCGGTTTCTTCGAGATCGCGCCCTTCTTCTGTGACCGCACCGATATGGGCTCCGGAGTCATCACGGTTCGCGAGTCGCATGCCGGACAGGTCATCAACGAGAACTTCAACCTGGTCGACGTCGCCGGCCTCGAGGGCCGCGGCGTGCTCTTCATGGGCCGGCTGGATCAGGGCGAGTACGCTGTCGGTCAGATCGACTCGAAGTCAACGATGTCCGGCACCGCGCCCGACCGCACCCTGACCATCGACTTCATGGCGGGCTCCGCGCAGTGGAGCAACCTCAACCCCGCCGGGGTGTCGGTCACGCCCGTCCCCTTCGACGTCTACCGGGTCGGGGTCCTCGAGTCCTACACCTACTACGTCGACCCGGATTTCACGCTCCAGCGCATGCGCGCCAACTCGAGCGCTGGGGGTGCCTCGTCGGAGCCGGTGGCGGTCAACATCGGCAACCTGCAGGTGGCGCTCGGCGTCGACACGAACGATGACAATCAGGTCGACAACTGGATGGCCGCGCCGACGGCCGGCGCAGTCGTCGGCGCCACGGTGATCGGTGCGCGGATCACCGTCCTCGGCCGGACCAGCCGATCGGTCACCGACTGGATCGAACCGCCCGAGACATTCGCGGTCGAGGATTTGGATATCACCAAGGTCGACCGCAGCGCCAAGTGGCGAACCATCGGGGTCGCCGCCGCGTTGCGCAACTATCTCTTCTGACGGAGGCACGATGCGGATCGAAGACACCACCGTCGATATCGGCCGCGATCGCTCGCGCGAGCGCGGCGCGGCGTTGATCATGGCACTGATGGTCTCCCTGGTGCTGGTTTTCCTCGGCATGGGGCTGCTGCTCCAGACCTCGCTCGGCCTGCAGGCAGCGGGCACCGACCGTTGGGTGACCAAGGCCCTGTACGCCGCCGATGCCGGCGCCATGATGCAGATCGAGATGATCCAGCTCGGCGCCATCGGCACACCCGGCTCGTTCATCCTCGAGGATGATCCCAACCTTTCGGGCCTGCTCAAGGGGCAGTTCGCCGTCACCATCTCCGATTTCTGCGAAGCGCAGCCGGCGACCCCGGTGATCGCGAACGGCATCCCATCGTCTTTTCCCGAGTTCCAGACCCGCCACTTCCACCTCCGCTCGGACGCCGAGCGGGCGATCGGCGGCCTGGCCGGACTCACCCGCGCGGGAGTGGAGGCCGACGTTTCGGCCTTCCCCTTCCTGGAAGAACAATTCGTGCCCGTGGACCTGTGTTACTGACCCATCGATCGAGGGGGCTGTCATGAGATTGAGCAAACGAAACATAGCCTGGCTGGCAGTGGCGATGGCCGTGGTGCTGGCCGGCTCTGCGGTGGCCGACGACCGGGACTTCCTGCGCCAGCTGGCGGCGCCGCCGAATTTGATCTTCATCCTCGACACCTCCCGCTCGATGGTCGGCAGCCCGGAGGAACCCGGCTACCAGATGAACTCGCTGGTCGCCTACGGCATGGAGCCGGGTGGGGGTGACGACCCGTACTCGCGCATGGGCATCGCCAAGCGGGTCCTGCGTGAGTTCCTCGCCGACGTCACCCAGGCCAACTACGTGCTCGCCGGCTACGCCCAGGCACCGCCTGCGGACGGCTCGAACCCGATTCCACAAAAGCACTGGGTCTACGAAGGCGTCGGCATCTGGGACTCGTCCCTGGGCGACTATCGGGCCGACCATTTCCATCTGATGGAGACCAAATATGCCTACCGATTCGGCTACGCCGAGACGTTCACCGGAGTTCCCCTCGACAACCCGTCGGACATCCATCAGGCGTCGATGATCGGCTACACCCCGTACTTCGATCCGAATCTCGGCGCGGCCGGGGTTGAGAATCGCTACGGGCCGGTGCGCGCCTTCGACGTCGACCCGCTCCTGCCGTACGATCTGATGCCGGTTTATTTCGGCAGCTGCCTGCTCGACAACAAGGGGGACGCCGATCCGACCAACGACGAGACCATCTGCGGTGACGGCCTCTTCCCCTTCTACGACACCGGGGTGCGCGATGGCCTGGGCAACCTGATTCCGGAGGCCTGGTACTACGGCGACCCCTCGACCAGGCTCTTCCCGAACTGCGTCGGCTGGAAAACTACTTCGGCCGAACAGCCTGACGACGGCTGCCTCACCACCTGGCTGGACAACACCGGCACCGTGTTCGGCTTCGGGGGCAGCCAGGTCGAGTTCAAGCGGCGCGTGCGGCTCGAGATCCCGCCGACCAACCCCAACACCGGCCTCGCCAACCACCCGCTCGGTATTCTCGATCCGGACGGGACGCCGATGACCGGCGACGAGGTGCCGGTCGGCAACGAGCTGGTCAACGACCTGATGGGCGAGGACTACGATCTCGACGGCTCTCCGGACCCCGATTACGACGAGGACAACACCTACGACTGGGTGCTCTACGTCGATGCGGTCGAGCAGGTCGCGATGCGCGTCTGCGGCACCGCCCAAACGCCGACGCCGACCAATACCCCGACGGCCACCGCGACCATGACGCCGACCCCGCTGCCGCTCGACTGCTCCGACATGCGGTTGACATTGGCGCTTCAGGTCGGCCCGGACGGCCGGCCCGACTTGGTTGACCGCATCAACATGGACGTCGGAAACTACACTCCGTACTCAGGTTACCTCACGCGGACCAACATCGATTGGGCTGCTACCCAGTCCCAGTCCAGCGCGCCAGAAATCGACTATCTGACCTTCGAGGGCAGCTGCAACGACCGCTATTGGACCAGCAACATCGGGACCTCGCCGGCGCTGGTGGTGCCACCCTACAGCGCTGGCGGCGGCAATTGCTCGGACGTCGACGTGTCGATCAGCCCGGGCGACACTCGTGCGGACTGGTTCGCCTATCTCGACTCGGGAGCCTGGATCGGCAACGTCTGCGTCGAGCTCGATTTCTTCTTCCCGGACGATCCGGAACAGAAGACATGCCCGGTCAGCGACTGTGTGACCCTGCCGGCGGGTACCCCGACGCCGACGCCGGTGCCGCCGACCAACACGCCGAGCAACACGCCGCCCGCCACCAACACCCCGACGCCGGTAACGCCCACCAACACGCCGACCATCACCAACACGCCGACCAATACCAACACGCCGCGCCCGATTACGCCCACCAACACGCCGCGTGACACCAACACGCCGACCAGAACCTACACGCCGAGCAACACCAGACCGCCGACCTACACCTACACGCCGAGCAACACGCGGCCGCCGACGAACACGCCGACCTACACCAAGACGCCGACCAGGACGCCGACGTGGACCAAATCGCCCACGCCGACCAAGACGCCGAAAGAGATCGAGTAGGGACGGAGGTTGAAGATGAACATGCACACACACGCCTTCAGATCGACCGCGTCCTACGGCCCGCGCGCGAGCGCTCTCGCGGCCTGCGCCCTCGTTGTTTTCCTCGGCGGGGTGGGCGTCGCCTCGGCGCAGCTGGAGCTGCCGCCGGGCCTGCCGAGCCCGATCGACGCCGACGACTTCAGTGGTGTCGACCTGTCACCGTGGATGGATTTCAACTGGGACAACAACGACGCCGTCTACGGTGACTGGAAACTGAACCCTGCCATCTACGCTCCGTCCTGTGCTCAAAACCGGTGGGGGCAGGCGCTGCTCGAGAACGGCAGTGACAATCCGGTCGTCAGCCCCACCCCCGAAGGTCAGCACCTGCTGGTGGTGCGCGACACCCTTCCGGCAGGACCGATCCCCATCTCGGACAAGTCGAACGTCCGCATCGAGTTCGACTTCTCGCCCGGCGATAGCGACGGGTCGCGGATCGGCGCGGCCTGGGCGGTGAGCGATACCGACGGCGACCGATATGTCGACGACGCCTACGTCTTCTACTTCTCGGAGATCCCGGCCCAGTCGGAGACGCCGGGCAGGAAGGCGAGATGGAATATTCGCAAACGCATCGACGGTGTCGACGTTGACCCGTTGATCATGCCGTCCGGCTTGGTCGACGCCACCGCCGACCCCACCTGGCAGAAGTACTTCACCGTCGCCGAGGGCGGCTGCTACCGCCTGCGGCTCGACTATTACTGCGGCTACGTGAGGGTGCAGCTGAAGCAGTTCGAATGCGACGCCACAGGTTGCCCGCTCGAAAGCGACTGGTTCACCGTCGTCGAATGGATCGACGACTTCGCAATTTATGGAGTGACGCTGCCGCCCGGCGGTATCGGCCTCTTCTCGGGCTCCGACGCTTCGTTCCAGCCGGAAAACTACTTCGACAACTTCGAGTACTCGTCGTGGGGCGATTCCTGCAACATCACGGAGCCGTGCACGCCGTGGACGGCGTGGAGCGAGGCCAGCCGGGAGCCGCTGATCTTCAAGCGGTTGTATGAGGGCGGTCTGATCGACTACTCGGCCGCGCGCAACATCGCGGACCGCAAGATCGACGTCGCGACCACCGCGCCCACCCCGGGGAACACGGACACCTACTGCGACGGGTGGAAGCTCCTGGTCGACCTTCCCGACCCGATCATCAGCTCGGACATCGACAAGGTCCGGCACTACCTTCAGGACACGGCCACCGCGGTCAACTTCGTCTCCGACGGGTTGGGCAACTTCAGCTGGGGGGACAACTTCGATGAGGATCCGATGAGCGGATCCTTCAACCCGGTGCCCCTGGTCGCGGACGGCGCGACGCCGATCGGCGCCACGCTGATGGACGCCTACGACTGGTACGTCGAGCAGCGCGAACCGGGTGGGCGTTGGGAGCACGACCCGCTGATGGAGTGCCGCAAGTGGTACGTGGTGCTGATAACCGACGGTGCGGACACCTGCTCGGTGCCGGGTCAGTTCGCCTGCGATCCGGGCCAGGCGGCCGAGCTCTTCGCCAGCCCGAACGTCGCCGGTGTCGACCCGGCGAAGATATTCACCATCGGGTTCTCCGAATCGGCGAACGACGCGCCGCCGGAGCTGACCTGCATCTCGGACATCACCGACGCCCAGTATTTCGGCGCCCGCAACGCCTCCGAGCTCAAGGACGCTCTGTACAACGTCATCTCCCAGATCAACACCGACGACGAGCGTTCCTTCGTGCCGTTCAAGGTCTCGCCGCCACCGTCGTCGCGGGGTGGTCCGGCGACCGAGCAGGACTTCCTGGTCGTCTATCCGTACTTCCTGCCCCAGGGGAAGGCGTCGGTGTGGGACGGCAATCTCTACGGGTTCGCACTCAACGAGGCCCAACCGGTGCTGCCGACCGACGCGGACACCTGCGAGGTCGACGCAGCGCAGCTCGTGGTCGAGGCGGTCAGCGGCAACGCGTGGGATGCGAATGCGCGTCTGGCCGATCAGCTCGCGGCCGCATCCCCGGAGCGCTACGTCTTCATGGCCTCCGACGGCAGCGGCAGCTGGGTGCGGCACGATCTGGACGAGATCGCGGGCGATGCGGTGCTCCGCCTCTACTTCCAGAACCTGATGAACCTCCCGGGCGGCGTCACCGACCTCGAAACCCAGGAGATTGTCAACTTCCTGCGCTACATCTGGATGGACAACGATGCCAGCGCGACGCCGGATCCTCAGGCGGACCCGCGTCCGGGTGGCTACTCGGTGCTCGGCGATTT
Organism: Acidobacteriota bacterium; assembly: GCA_022340665.1. Taxonomy (NCBI): domain Bacteria; kingdom Pseudomonadati; phylum Acidobacteriota; species Acidobacteriota bacterium. Next base: position 30,724 of record JAJDNM010000096.1, read on the forward strand.
CTATCACTCGCAGCCGGTCATCGTCAGCCCCCCCAACCGATCGATGTTCTTCTTCGACTACGGCTACGGCTCGGCGCACGACTATGCCTCGTTCATGGACACACAGTCCAAACGCCGGCGGGTGGTGTATGCGGGTGCCAACGACGGCATGCTGCACGCCTTCGACGGCGGAATCTGGGACCGCAATCGCGGCTCCTCGGCCGAGACGTACAACGAGCAGCATGATCTCGGAGACGGTTCCGAGCTCTTCGCCTACGTGCCGCACGCGGTCGCACGGAAGCTCTACAACATGACCTACGGCGAGTCCCAGCAGTACATGGTGGACGGTTCGATCGCCACCAGTGACGTCTTCATCGACTACGACGGTGACTCCGACCGCGAGTGGCGCACCGTCGCCATCGCCACCATGCGCCGCGGCGGCCGCGGCATGGTCGCGCTCGACATCACCCAGCCCGATCCGATCGGTTCGTCGCCGGACTTCATCCCGGCGGTGCCGAGCGATCAGTTCCCCGGCTGCCTCGACGGCACTGCGAGCGGGTGCGACGGCGAGTACCCGAAGGTGCTGTGGGAGTTTTCGGACACCAGCGATGTCGATTCCAACTGCCCCGTCGGGCTGGTCGGAGTTCAGTGCTCACCGTATTGGGACCTCGGCTGGACCTGGTCCAAGCCGGCCATCGCTCGCATCGCGATCTACAACGCCGCCGATCCGGCCGACCCGGACGACCTGTTCGTGGCCTTCTTCGGCGGCGGCTGGGACCGGAACCAGGCCGACCAGACGGGCAACTTCATCTATGGCGTCGACATCGAAACCGGCGCGATTCTGTACAAGCACAACCTCGGCGTGGCGGTTCCGTCGAGCCCGACTGCGCTCGATTCCGACATCGACGGATTCCACGACCGCATCTATTTCGCCGATTCCGACGGCAGCGTCTACCGGCTGCAGTTCCCGGCCCCGTCGGATTCCGCAGCCACCGGCGCCGATGTCGGGACGCTGACCAGGCTCTTCGATTTCCGCCCGACGTTCGCCGATGGCGGGTTCCCGGACCGGCAGCAGTTCTTCACCCGACCGGTGACCGTGCCGGCGCTGTTCGGCGGGTCGGGCTACACCTGGGGCGTGGTCCTCGGCTCGGGAGACCGTGCCAACCTTCCCTTCTACATAGAACCGGATGGTCCGGTGGATCACTTCTTCTTCCTGCTCGACGGCGACGACACCACGACCCGCGGCAAGGGGAGTCTGACGGCCATCAACTACGACGAGCTCGACGGCGACTTCGATTGCGAGAACTCGGCCCTCGATCCGGCCAACGGCAAGTTCGGCTGGTACCTGAGTCTACGCCCCAACGAAAAGACGGTGTTCGATGCCACCGTGATCAACGGTCACGTGCTCTTCCCGACCTTCGATCCGGAGCCGAACGCCGTGGCTGTCCACAACAAGCCGGACGTCTGTATCCCGCTCAACCCCGCCGGGACGCCAACTCCGACCGCGACTCCCAACGTCGACGGCTCGGGAGAGATCGTGGAGTGCAACGCCGCCGGCCTCGGCCGTTCGTATGACCTGTGGTTCGAATGCGGCATGGGCGACTATGGCGAGAACGATGACATATATACTGGTATGGAGACCTACACGATCGGAGGGACCACCTACGTGACATTTACCGAAAGCGCGTTCGCGTCGGGCGAGACCGAGGAGTTCCCGAACGTCACCGGCCATGTCGTGACCAACTGGCGGCAGGACTGAGCCATGCTGCGGACAGTCCAGAGCCTGGCGTTGGTGCTGCTGATCGCCGGTACGGCTGCGGCGGTCGACGTCACCCTGCGTGACGGGACCGTCATCACCGCGGAGAGCTATCGGCTGACCGGATCGTACATCATGCTCAAGCTGGCCGACGGGCGTCAGGTCGCCTACGACGTGGCGGATGTCGATCTCGATGCGCTGCGAGCGGCCGAAGCCGCGGCGGCCGGCCCGGCTGCTGAAGGCGCCGGCGCGGCGGAAGCTTCGACCGGCACGCTGTCGGGTGGGCGGACCCTCAAGGATACGGCCACCCTGAGTGAAAAAGAGGGCTCGAGCCTCACGATCAGCGACCGAGATGTCCGCCACGTCAAGGGCAGTGGTGTTGTTGGTGATGAGGAAGAGACCGGCGAAACGGCCGCTTCCGGGGGAGGCGTTCCGGAAGGGTTCCAGCAGGGGGGCGGCGTGGTGCTCAACAGCATCCGCGTCACACCTGCGGGCGAAGGCCAGTGGTCGGTCGAGGGAGAGGTGATCAACCGAACCTCGACCCCGGTGCAGAATGTCCGGGTTCAGCTCGAGGCCGCGGTTGGCGGCACTGAGGAACCGTGGCGGGGCCAGGTGGCGGTGACCAATTATCTCGGTCCGGACGAAACGGGTGTCTTCGCCCACAGCTTCGCTGGAGAAGCGCCGGCCGGCCGTGCCCATCCCGACGTTCGAGCGAGCGTGATATGGATGAGCCAGGAGACTACGCGCACGCCCGACTACACGGGCGCCGGTGGGGTTCCCCATCCGAGCAACCTCCCGCTCGAGCACGGCGGAGTCACCGGAGTCGAGGTTCGCCCGACGCCGGTCGAGTAGCGATGACAGGGCGCAGGATTCTGCTGGCGGCCGCTGTCGTAGCGGCCGTGGTGCTCGCGGTCTGGCTGATGCGAGGCTGTGGCGCGCCGCCGCCGACCGAGCACCCACCGGAGGCAACCACCCAGGCAATTCGCACCGATGACATTGCGGTGGTGTCCCGTGACCTGGCCGTCAGGCTGGTGGAGATGCGCGCCACCCTGCATCCCGACTACACCGACTGGTCGTGCGTCCTCGAGTGCCGGGAAGGCGATGGCTGCCGCGCGGATATCAGGATGATCGTCGATTATCACTCGTCGGGCGAGAAGGAGAAGATCTTCCTCTCCGGCCGCCTCGACGCCGGCAAGGGCGAGACCATGCGTGTCGGGAGGGTGCAGCGCCCTGCGACCGAGGTGGAGTCCATCGACCGGGCGATGATCACGGTGACCGCCAGGCACGACTCCAACCAGCCGAGACCGACGGAAATCGAGTAGTCACTCACCCACCTCGAACATCAGATTTGAGTTCTTAGTTTTTAGTTTTGAGTTGTCACCCACCCCTCCCATGACGTTGTGAGTGGGCGGGGGTAATTCAAAACTCATAACTCAAAACTCAAAACTCACTTCACTCGCAACTCTTTACTCTGTGCTCTTAACTCTTTACCCTCTACATCCTGGCTGAGGGAGGAGAATTGACACATCCGTTCGAAAAAATCGACAGCGAAGGTGGCGTTTCCGAGTGGCGTCACTCTGGCAACCGCCTGACCGTGCTGACGGTGCCGACGCCGGTCGCCCCGGTGATCGGGTTCGGCATCGTCTACCGTGTGGGTTCGCGCCACGAGCTGCCCGGCCATACCGGTGCCACCCACATCCTCGAGCACCTCATGTTTAAAGGAACCGAGAAGTTCAATCGCGATCGTGGCACCGAGGCTGCCCGCGAGTTGCACAAGGTGGGCGCCGCATTCAACGCAACCACCTGGCTCGACCGGACGAATTACTACGAGGTCCTGCCGGTCGACCGGCTCGAGCTGGCCGTCGAGATCGAGTCCGACCGCATGCGCGGCGCCCTGGTGCAGGACTCGGACCTCGAGAGTGAGCGGACCGTGGTCCTCAACGAGCTCGACGCCGGGGAGAACGACAGCTTCGACCTTCTTCTGAAGTCGTCCTTCGCCATCGCGTACCTCGAACACCCATACCGCCACCCGACTATCGGTTGGCGTGGCGACGTGGAGAGGATGGAAGGCGAGGTTCTCCGCGGCTTCTACAACACCTATTACCACCCGGACAACGCGACCGTGATCGTGGCTGGGGATCTCGACGAGGCGGCGATGCTGGACGAGGTGGAGCGCGGCTTCGGCGGTCGCGAGCCGGCACCCGCTCCGATACCGGAGGTCACGATTCGCGAGCGGGAGCAGCGCGGTGAAAGACGTTTCGACGTTCATCGGGCGGGAGAGCTCGGCAATCTGGTCCTCAGCTGGCATATTCCGGAGGGCCTGCACGAGGACCTGCCACCACTCTCCGTTCTGACCCAGATTCTCGGAGACGGCGTGACCTCGCGTCTCCATCAAAAGCTGGTAGAGACCAACCTCTGCCTCGGTGTGCATGCCTATGCGATGGAGCTTCACGATCCGGGCCTGTTTCAGATATTCGCGACGATCGCACCCGGAGTCGGCCATCGCGAGGTCGAAGACATCATTCGGGACGAGGTTGCTGCGGTGGCGACGAAAACGGTCGAACGGAACGAGGTGCGAAGAGCTCTCGCACAGACCCGCACCGATCTCGCGTTCCACCACGAGTCGCCCGGACAGATTGTTGCCGGCCTGACGGAGGCGGTAGCGATGGGAGATTGGCGTCGATTCGTGCGCGAGCTCGAGCTCGTGAGCGCAGTCGACGGAGCGGATCTGCAGCGTGTGGCGGCGTCCTACCTCACCGATCGCAATCTCACGGTCGGGTGGTTCGTGCCGGAAGCGGGAGGGGTGTGATGGGTCAAACAACGCCCTTCGCCGAGCGGGTCACGAGCCACCTGCTGCCGGGTGGAGCCCGCCTCGCCGTCCTCGCCAATCCCCACGCGCCCACTGCAACCGTTGCCGGGACCCTCCTCGCCGGGCCGGCATACGCCACGGACGGCCGTTTCGCGGTGCCGGGACTCACCGCCGCGATGCTCGATCGTGGGACGACCGGGTACGATCGCCTGGGCCTCGCTGTCGAGCTCGAAGATCACGGTCTGCAACTGGTGGTGAGGGCTTCTTCAGGAACGCCGACGATCGTCTCTTTTTCGGCCCAGGGACTCGCGGAGGAACTGCCGCGCATGGTCGAGCTGATGGTCGAGGTGCTGCGCCGTCCGGTTTTTCCGGTCGAGGAGCTCGAAAAGCTGCGCGAGCAGGTTCTTGGGAGTTTGGCCCGTGAACGGCAGGAGACATCCGCCCGCGCCTTCGCGGCGCTGACTCGCGGCCTCTATCCGACCGGCCATCCGCTGCATCGACGGGTGATCGAGGCACGCGAGGAGGAGGTCAGATCGTTGGTGCGCGAAGAGCTGGAGGCTTTTCATGCCGCTGCCTATGGCCCCGCGAATCTCGTTCTGGCCGTGGTCGGCGATGTCGAATCGAATCACGTCACCTCACTGTTCGAAAATCGGCTCGCAGACTGGCAGGCGACCGGAGTGGTCGAACTGCCGGAAGCCGCAGGCGACCAGGTCGCACCGCCCGAAGAACCGATACAGATCGCCGATCGTCCCAGCATCGACGTCTTTCTCGGCCACACCGCCGAGGTGCTGCGCGGTGAGCCGGATTACCCGGCTGCGGTCCTGGCCAATTCGTGCCTCGGCCAGTCGACCTTGACCTCGCGCCTCGGAATGGCGGTCCGTGATCGGGCGGGCCTCACCTACGGGATCTACAGCCGCTTCTTCGGGACCCTTCACGTGCCGGGTCCCTGGGCGACGTCGCTGGGGGTTTCGGTCGAAAATCTGGATCGTGCAGTCGAAATGAGCCGCGAGGTCATCACCGACTATGTTCAGGAGGGACCTTCCGAGGCCGAGCTCGCGGACGAACAGTCGGCCCTTTCCGGTGCCTACCGGGTCGGCCTCGCCACCAACTCGGGCGTCGCTCGCGAGCTGGTGACTGCGCTCACCGCCGGCGAGCCGATCGAACGGCTCGATCGTTTTCCGGAGGAGCTGCTCGCGGTAAGCCGCGAGGAGGTCATGGAGGCCATCCGCACACACCTCCACCCCGACCGGCTCATCATGACCGCAGCGGGTGACTTCGAAGGCTGACACCTTCGAAGTTTCGAGTTTTGAGTTTTGAGTGTTGAGTTTTGAGTTCCCGCCCCTCCTCCCGCTGTCATTGAGGGTGGGTGGGGGACAACTCAAAACTCAACACTCAAAACTCGGGGAAGCGGAGTCAATCCCAGTCGATCATCAGGTGATGCAGTGAGCAGTCGAGGAGGGGACGCAGCCGTTCGTCGAGGATGGTCTCGACCTCGCGCAGGCGGTGGCGCCGGGAGGCGTGCAGCAGCACCAGATGCTGGCACCGGAGTCTTTCGATTCCGCCGAGGAGATCTTCGAGGTGCATGTGGCCGAAGCGGGAAGCCCGATCGCGATCCCCGGGGCGGTAGAACGAGCACTCGATCAGCAGCACCTCTGCCTCGAGGGCCTGTTCCTCGGTTTGAAGAACCCCCGGACCGCAGTCGGCGCAGTAGGCGAGGATGTTGGCCTCGCTCTCTTCGGTGACGATTTCACCAGCTTGACGGAGGCGTGCGATCTCCTCGCCCGGCATCTGGCTGAGCTCGGAGCGAAGGTGCTGGCGCCGCCAGAGGAGGCGCGACCCGAGGGTGGGCACCCAGTGATCGGTCGGGAAGAACACGAGATCCATGTCGCGCCTCAGTCGGTGACGGTCGCCGGCTTCCGCGGCAACCACCTCGATCTCGTATGGCTGGCCGCCCTCGAGCCGGGCGTGGACGGCGAGCAGCTCCTCGACCCCCGGCGCAATATCCTTTGGCGCAATGAGACGGGCCGGTCCCATCGACTGGAGATGGCGCTGGCTGGCCCAGTAGGCGAGGCCTCCGAGGTGGTCGGCATGGCCGTGACTGACCAGAGCTGTCGTCATCGCGGGTAGAGCGCGATGCGGGCGTCCCGCGTCGAGGGCGAGATGAAGCTGCGGCAGCAGAATGAGCGTTCCCTCGCCAGCGCGAGACCCGCCGACTAGGGTGAGCTCCCCCCACGAGGTTCGGAGCACAAGTCGGCGGAGCTGTGAATCCCTCACTTCGCGGATTGTACGAGGAAGAAGCCCGGCTGCGCGCGCTTGTTGGGAAGATCGATGCGCAGCGTCCATTCGCTGTCCGCCGGCAAGGTTTTCCTGAAACTCTGCGAGCCGAGACGGCCGCGATCTTGGTCGAGCAGCTGGACGCCGAACTTGTGGGTCCCGGAAGGTGAGAAGATCACCCGTCGAACGGTACCGCGCCCCTTACGTTTGAAGCCGAGAAAACCTTTGGTGGAAAAGTCGAAAGGTACCTCCGCGAGGCTTCCACCGTCGAGGGTGATCGAGATGATGCCCGACGAAATCGGGGAATCGAAGGACACCGTGATTCGCGCCACCCCAGGTTCCGGCGTCGGCGTGGGAAGCGGTTGAGCGTTCGCGGTCACGGTTTCAGAAGTCCGACCCGCGCGGCCGCTCACCGGGCGGGCTCGCGCGCGGTGCAACCTCTCCTGAGAAAGCTCGAGATAGGAGGCGGCAATCTCGTTGCGTGGATCAAGTTCGAGGGCCTCTCGGAAGACGCGTGCAGACTCCGAGTAGTTGCCGCTGCGGTAGAAGCGTCGGCCCTCAGCCACCAGCTCGGCGACCAGCCGCTGGTTCTCGGCACTTGTTCGTTCCTCCTCGATCGCGTCGAAGATTTTGTGGGCGAGAGTTCTCGCTGCCGGTGAACTCGGTACCTGGTCCAGAGCGGCCTTGATCGAGGTGCGGGCGCCAATCAGATCTCCGGACCGGAGCTGATTTTCAGCGGATTGGATCGACTCGACGACCATGTGGAGGTTGCGGCTCGAGGCGACGGAGGGCGCGACGAATGGTCCACGGTCAACCCTGGCTCGCAAACCGAAGACGGTGAGGAGGAGCAGCAGGGTTGCCGCTCCGATGATCCCCCACACCCACCGTGACTCGACCTCCCAACCGGCCCACTCGGGGAGGTGGATCCTGCCACGCAGCTCGCCCAGGCGTCCCGCAAGGCCCGATGATGGGACTTCGCCGGTAGGCACCGTGTCTCCATCCCCGTGCATGCGGGTCGCGAGGTCGGGCTGGTAGATCGCGGTTTGGGCGGCGTCGTTGGGGTGCCGCTGGACCAGCGAGCGGGCGAGGGCTCCGAGGACCTCGGCGAGTTCGGCACCGGTCTGGAATCGAGCCTCCGGCTGCTTCTCGAGGCATTTGAGGACGATCGGGTTCAAAGCCGCGGGAATCTCCGGGCTGATGGTCGACGGGATGGGGCTGGGCTCCTGGACGATCCGCAGGGTCACCTCGTGCATGGAATCGCCACCGAACGGGCGCTGTCCCGTGAGCAGGTAGAAGAGGACCACGCCGAGGGAGAAGATGTCGGAACGGCCGTCGACCTGTTTGCCGGTGATCTGCTCCGGTGACATGAAGTTCGGTGTGCCGATGAATTGGCCGTCGACCGTCAGGTTCGAGGTTTCGAGGCGTGCGATCCCGAAGTCGGTGATCTTGGCGGTTCCATCGTCGGTCAAGATGATGTTTGCGGGTTTGATGTCGCGGTGGACCACGCCCAGCGAGTGCGCGTAGTCGAGTGCAATCGCCACATCGGCCGCGATCCGCGCTGCCTCGGATGGTCGGAACACTCGTCCGGAGGCGAGAATCTGCTTGAGGTCCTGACCTTCGACGTGCTCCATTGCGATGTACATGAGCCCGGATTCCGGGTCCTCTCCGACGTCGTGAACGGTGACGATTCCCGGATGGTTGAGTCGGCCGGCAGCCCTCGCTTCGCGCAGGAATCGCTCGCGAAACTCCTCGGCATGATCGGCGTCGAGATCGACGCGAAGGGTCTTGAGGGCCACCAGTCGATCGATGATCGGATCACGCGCGAGATAGACCACCCCCATCGCGCCTCGTCCGAGCGTCTCTTCGATCTCATAGCGCCCGATTCTCTCTTCAGACATCGCTTTCAATTGTATC
>JAJDNM010000097.1 GCA_022340665.1 Acidobacteriota bacterium
CGCGATATTTCCCACAGCCGGCGCCGCAGTCCTCCGCCACTCCTACGGCATCCCCGGCGTCATCGGCGAAGCCTCCTTCTTCACCAACCCCCGTGAAGAGGAGCGCCTGCGCGATACGGTGTACAACCGGCGCGAGGCCGATGCGTACGTGGCGGCCCTGGCTGATTTTTTCTCCCGTCCCACACCCCCAATCCTCGACAAGGGCTCGCTCGTCAGCGTCGAGCCCTTCGAGGTCTTCGAGCAGGCCGGGCGTATGAGTCCCGAAGCCCTTGAGTGGAAGGCGAGCTGGCTCGCGGGCCAGGAAGCGCAGAGAATCGGCACACCCGAGGCCCTCGAGCAGGCGCTCCAGCTTTTCACCTTCTCCGCCCGAGCCTTTCCCGACTCGTGGATCGCACGCGACTGCCATCTGCGCAGGGCGGAGATTCTCGAAGCTCTGGGCCAGCACGAAGAAGCCGCGATGGCCCGGCTCCGCGCCGATGAGCTCTACGTCCCACTCGATCTCCAATCAGGAGTTAGGAATTAGGAATTCCCACCCTACCCTTCGGTTCTATCCGCGCACTGCGGGAGGGTGGGCGGCATTCCTAATTCCTCATTCCTCATTCCTCATTCTGAAAAGTTCTTGCTTTTCAGTATGGTGGGCGCATAATCGAGCTACGCGGACCGAAGGCTTCGTGGGCACTCGGTTGCAGCGGGGTGGGTGGGAGCGACCCCTTCGGGGAATCGCTCAATTTGCCCCGGAGGCAATCGGAGGTGTTCATGGCCGTTACCATCACTGGAAAAAATCTCACCATCGAAGATGTCATCGCGGTCGCCCGCCACGGCGAAAGCGTCGAACTTCACCCCGACGCCGTCGAACGGATCACGCACTGTCGTGCATTCCTCGACGAACGGGTCGCCGCACGCGAGATCATGTACGGCGTCAACACGGGGATCGGCGAGTTCTCGGAGGTCGCACTCTCGGACGAGCAGGTGCGGGACTTTCAGCGCTACCTCATCTACAACCATGCCGCAGGCATCGGCGAGCCATGCCCGATCGATCATATCCGGGCCGCGATGCTGCTGAGGGTCAACGTCCACGCCAACGGCCACTCCGGCTGCCGGCGCGAGATCACAGAGACCCTGATCGCCATGCTGAACGCCGGCGTGACCCCGGTGGTGTGCGAAAAGGGTTCGGTCGGCGCCTGCGGCGACCTCGCACCGATGAGCCAGATCGCGCTGCTGATGATGGGCGAAGGCGAGGCCTTCTACCAGGGTGTGAGAATGCCCGGCGACAAGGCTCTCGAGGCGGCCGAGATTCCGATGCCGGGTCTCGAGGTGCGCGACGGATTGGCCGTGATCAACGGCTCCAACCTGACCAATGCGATCGGCTGCCTGACGGTGTGGGACACCGAGCGTTTCATCAAGCAAGCGGAGATCGCCTGCGCAATGAGCCTCGAAGCGCTGCGCGCCAATATGAAGCCTTACGATTCGCGAATTCACGAGCTGCGCGGTTTCCGGGGTGCGGTCGCTTCGGCGTCCAACATCCGAGCAGTGATCGACGGCTCCGATCTCTTGACCGGCAAGGAGAAGGTCAAGGTGCAGGACGCCTACAGCATGCGCTCATCGCCGCAGGTCATCGGCGCCGCCCGCGACCAGCTCCGATGGACGCGCGAGCAGCTGGAGATCGAGGCCAATGGCGTCGGCGACAACCCAATCTTCCTGCCGGACGACCAGATCGTTCTGACCGGAGCCAACTTCCAGGGCACCCCGATCAGCCTGCCGCTCGACACCCTCGGGGGAGCGATCACGATGGTCTGCGTTCTTTCGGAGCGCCGGCTCAACCGGCTCACCAATCCGGCATTGAGCGCAGGTTTGCCCCCGTTCCTGACCAAGGGCGCCGGGATGTTCTCCGGCATGATGCTGAGCCAGTACACCGCCGACATGCAGATCGTCGAGCAGCGGATCCTGTCGAACCCCGCCTTCACCCAGTCGATCCCGGCTGCGGCCGACCAGGAGGATTTCGTCTCGATGGGCATGAACACGGCCCTCAAGACCCGAACCATCCTCGACAACGCCCACGGTGTCCTCGGCATCGAGCTCATGGCCGCGGCGCAGGGCCTGGATTTTCGCGAGTTCGAACCCGGACACGGGACGCGGGCGGCCCGTGACGAAGTCCGTCGTCACGTCGAATTTCTCGACGAGGACCGGCCGCTCTATCCCGACCACAACGCGATGAAGAAGGCGGTCGCCAAGCTCGATATTCTGCGTGCGGTGGAAGAGGAGATCGGGGAACTCACGACGTATTAGTTTTGAGTTCTTAGTTTTGAGTTTTGAGTTTTCCGCCACCCGCTCTATTGATTGCGGGTGGAGGGGCGGGAACTCGCGCCCGGCAGCGATTCGCGGCTGACGGCCGAGAGGGAAGGATTGGTGGTGGTCGGTCTTCAGCCGCTCGCTGGCGGGAGTGAGTCACGACGCCCGCAGGGCGTCCGTAACTCTCAACTCTTAACTCCTCCCTCCAAAAACGCAGTTGCATAGCTACAATCGACGTCATGGCTCGCTTCCACTTCCGGTGCATCGAGTGCGGTGAGGAGTATCCGGAGGACCCGAACCGCCTGGTCTGCTCGACCTGCGCCGGGAAACAGGAACCGGGCGGGACCGTTCGCGGTGTGCTCGAGGTGGTCCTCAAAGTGCTGCCGAACTCATGGCCACACTTCAGGCCCTCCGACCGGGAGTTCCTCCACGCGTTTCTCCCGATCAACGACGAAAGTGCGCTCGCGCCGCTGCCGGTAGGCGACACACCGTTGCTCGATGTGTCCCGCGTCCGCGATGCCCTCGAGATGCCACACCTGTTCGTGAAGGACGACACCCGCAACCTGTCCGGTTCGACCAAGGATCGCGCGTCGCTGCTGGTGGTCGCCAAGGCCGCGGAGTACGGCTGCGACACCGTGGCCACCGCCTCGACCGGAAACGCGGCGTCGTCGCTGGCCGCAATTTCGGCCGCAACCGGCATGCGCGCCGTAGTCCTGGTACCCGCCGCGACGCCACCGGCCAAGCTCGCGCAAATGCAGAGCTATGGAGCGTCCGTGGTGCCGGTTTCAGGCACCTACGACGACGCCTTCGAACTCTGTATCGCAGCCTGTAATGAGTTCGGCTGGTACAACCGGAGCACCGCCCTCAACCCGTTCACCATTGAGGGGAAGAAGACTGCGGCGCTCGAGATAGCGGTTGCCATGGCCCCTCATGCTCCCGATGTTCTGATCGTGCCGACGGGTGACGGTGTCATCCTCGGCGGCCTGGCCAAGGGCTTCCGGGACCTCGAACTTGCGGGTCTGATCGATCGCCGTCCACGGTTCATCGCCGTCCAGCCGGATGGGTCCTCGGCCATAGTCCGGGCGCTTCGATCGGGCGAAGACCAGCCAGCGGAGATGACAGGCGCAGAAAGCGTTGCCGACAGCCTGACGGTCCAGACGCCGCGCAACGCCATCGGGTGCATGGCGGAGATCAGGGCTTCGGGCGGTAGCGGCGTGACCGTGTCGGACGAGGCGATCCTGGCTGCGATTTCTGACCTGGCGAGCTCGACCGGCGTGTTCGCCGAGCCGGCCGGCGCGGCAGCTCTGGCCGGACTTCGGGCAGCCCTCGACCAGAACCTCGTCAATCGGGACGAAACAGTCATTCTAATGGTGACGGGCAGTGGGCTCAAGGATGTCGGGGCTGCAGCAAAAGCCTTGCCGTCTCTCGAGCCGGTCGAGGCGAATCTCGAGGGCGTAGAGCGCGCGGTCAAGCTCTGCAATAAACGTTCAAACGTTTGAACGTTCAACGTTAATATTTCTGTCGGTCGAGATCCTTCGACTCGTCGCCTCCCGTACCTCGCATCCGATCACAAACAGCTCCCGTGACGAAGTGGGAAGGGCGGGCGGGAAATTCGAAATCCGAAATCCGAAATCGAATACTACTTAGGTCCCAGAATCTTTGACGTAGTATCAGCACCCGGTACCACAATCTTGGACATTTCCTTGCGCTGGAGCTCCTTGACCTCGTCAATCATCTGCTCGACCGCCGCCTGGATCGCGGCCGGAAACCTCTCGATGGCAGCCTGCAGATTCTCGGCTTCGATTCGCGTCTGGACCGGCAGCGGTCCCACCTGCGACATGAGCTGGGTCTCGGCGATGTAGGCCACGGGCCGCGAAAGATCGCGCTCTCCATTGCTCGTCACCGGGGTCAGCTGTTTGAGCGAGCCCACCCTCAGATCAGTAAAAACCTCTTCCTTGTAAAGATTCTGTTCATCCATTTTGATCTCGGACAGTGCCTGGACCTGCGGTTCTTCCATGCTTCCTCCTCCGGCCAACCGGCGTTGGCCGACTATGCTTCTTTACGAACCCCCAATCGCTCTCGGGATATTTCCATAAGGTTATTGATTCGCTCCTCGAGCTCCTGTCGACGCGCCTCGATGTCATCGCTGTCCGTGTGCCGTTCGACCACCATCGGCTCGCCGACGGTGATGGCGACTTTGGATCCGGGGTACGGCACCAGATGACGGTCCCACGATCGGGCACGCCAAGCCCGGCTCGCCGCAAAGCCGATCGGCACAACCGGCACCCCCGCCATCCGGGCCACCATGATGGCCCCCGGTTTGCAGTATCTCCTCGGCCCCTTCGACCCGTCGACCGCGATCGCCGGCGCCTGCCCGGCGCGCACGATCGCCTTCTTCAGCCCCCGCAAGGCCGCCGCACCACTCCGCCGAGCCGATCCTCTGACAGCCCGGCTCCCGAATCTGGCAAGAATCTGAACGCCAAGCTCTCCGTCGGTCGAAGGACTGATCAGGAATGTCACCGGTATGCCTCGGTACAAGAGCTGGGCGGCATACCAGCCAACCGTCAGCAGGCCCTCGTGCCAGAACGCGAACACCGCCGGCTCGCCAGCTCGCTCGAGCTCGACGAATTTCTCGTCTTCCTCGACCCTAAACCGGTAGGTCGACCAGGCCAACTTGAGAAATCCCGCGATGATCGGAGCCGCGATGGCGAACAGGATTCTCCGCCCCCGCGTCATTTGACGCGGACGGTGCCCCGTACGGCCGTTCGAATCATTGGTGCTCGCCGTATCGATCATGGAAGATCCCGCTCCCGCATGCGGGCGTCAGGCCGGCAGGATGGTAGCACGGGGGAAGGATTTGGGATTTGGGATTTCAGAATTCTGAGTATTTGGCCTGTCACTTGAGATGGTAATAAATCGGGGAGGGTCCGAGCTTGACGGAGGTGCCATCAGGGACGGGCAAGGGTTGTCCATCGCGTGAAATGGCTTCGGAGGCGGGGCGGGGAAGAGTTGCCCTGGCACCGGCGGACACGCTCCAGCCGACGACCAGCTCTCGGTCGAGGCTGAAGTGGTAGAGGAATGTACCCTCGGGCGCCGACAAGGGCCCTCGGAAGTCGCTGCCCTCGACCTGGTCGATCAGCGTTCGGAGCGCGTGCCAGGATGGGCGCCGGCGGAGCGAACCGTCGCTCTCCGGCGACACCAGGCCGTAACCGCGGGCGATCAATTGCCACCAGAAGACGCGCTCGACAAGTCCAGTCCCGAGGGTCAAAAGGAAGTATCGAACGAGATAGTCCGCCTGCACCTCCTCGCTCACCGAAACCGTCTTGCCCGCCGGAGAATGGGGCCCCTCCCACAACGGCCAGTTCACCTCGGTGATCCAGCAGCGATCACTCGAGTTCCGTCCAGTTTCGGCGATCGCCCGCAGCAGAGTGACCTTGTCGACCGTGTCGAGCCCCATCTGGCAATTCTCGGGTGCGCCGCGCCGGTCCACGTAGAGCAGGCTCGACACGATATCGAAGTGAAGTCCCGGCGTGCTCCTGTTGAGCAACGCGATCAGCGCCTGGAACTCGAAATCGATCACCGCCGGACCCATCACCTGGACGCCATCGATTCGGTGCAGGATCTCGGCCGCCTCGAGATAGAGATCGACGTACTCGCTGTGAGTCCAGATTCCCCACTTGCTGCGATTGATTGCCTGGCCGACCTGAAAACAGCGGCCGAATCGGCTGAACCGTTCGCCCATTTCTTCGACAGATGCGCGCCACCGCGCGCGGTCCAGTACGAGGTCCCGGTTTTGCGGTATGACGAACGAGACCTCGTGCCCCCGGCCGACCAGGGATTCGGCCAATCGCACCTCGGCCACATGCTCACTTTCCCACGGGTGGAGACGCACGAGAACCGGACCTACACCCAGCGCCTCGATGAGTTCGAGCTGCGCCTCGAGGTCCGGCTCCCGCGGGCGCAACGCGAGCCCAATGCCCCCGAACGCGGTCGGCCTCTCGTACAGGGCCGACTTGAGCTTTCGGTATCGACGTCTGACCTTCGCCGCAGACGCTGCCACGATTCCGAGATCACGGAGATGATCGGGACTGTCGGCAAGGCGGATGAAAAACTTCTCGCCGCGGCTCGCGTGCTGGTGCGGTTGGTCGGAGAGGTGGTCCCAGACCGCCTTGTCTCGCGACGAGACACCCTCCGAAGCCGCGGGTATGTGGGCATGGTGGGAGCCTCCATGTGCGTGACGGCGTTTCAAGCGCAGGAACGTGGTCCTTTTCTTGATCGCATGCTTGAGGATGAATCCGTTGACCGACAAAGCGTAGAACCACCAGCGGAACGAAAGCCGGGGAGGGACTTCCCCCCAATAGCCCCCGAGAAAGGCGGCCCGGTGTTCCCGCTCCAGCACCGGCAGGCGGCAGATATCACGGGTCCTTCGGAAGACGCCAGGCGAGCGTCCGGTCCGCGCCCGGTTGAAGTCGATCAGATAGAGGTCGAGGTCGTCCGCTTCACCGACGGCGAGGATGTTTCCCATCGAAAGGTCGCGGTAGAGAATGCCGGCGTCGTTGATCTCCCTCGCCAGCCGGCCGAGCCTGCCGAGAAAATCGATGTCCTCCACCTCCGGGAACTCCCCCGCCAGCGGTTCGTGGTTGAGTCGGCGAAAGAACTGACGCACCTCGACTGCATCGTTCAACCGCTCGGCGATGAAGAAGGACGGCCCCTCCAACTCGGCCGACTCGACCCAGAGGATCGGCTCCGGTGTCGGAAGGCCCACCCGGACCAGCTCCTTGGCGACCCTCCAGCTTCGCTCGGCCTTGCTGCCCCGGATGCGACGATCGAGCCGACTCTTCAGGCCTTGGTTCTTGAACTGTTTGACGACCACCGGCAGCCTGCCCGCAGGGGTGTTCATCTCGGCCGCATAGATGTAGTTCCGACCCCAGTGAATGGTCTCCGTCGCGCAGGAAGGATCGGTCAAGCGGGCGACCTCGCCTCCGACATCTTCAGGGCGGCGATCGGGCGCCACCTCACCGTAGAATTCCCCACAGTCGAAGGCATCGTACGGTGATCGGGCGTCTGCTGGCACCGGCGAAGGATAGCACCCGGGCTTCGCAATTAGGAATTAGGAGTTATGAATGAGGAATTCCCGCCCCTCCCCCCTGAGGCTTGGAGTCCGAGGGGGTGGGCGGCATTCCTAATTCCTCATTCCTAATTCTTCATTAGAAACTCCGTGGTTTCTTGGCGCCCTTTGCGCCTTGACGTTGGCAGCCGACTAGAGGACGAAGGAGCGCGCGAGGGTGTCGGCGATGGCGAGGCCTCTCAGGGTTGGTCGAAGTCGTGCGCCATCCACCAGGAGGTGGCCCGAATCGCTCAATCGATCGACCACCTCCGTGTTTGCAGCCATCAGATCAACAGCGTATCGATCCGCCAGGCGGTCGAGGTCGACGCCCTCCGAGGTTCGAAAGCCGAGCATCAATGTCTCGAGGACGAGCTGTTCTTCCGACGGCCGCTCGTCGTCCTCGACCGGTGCTTCCCGCGTCGCCAGTGCCTTCTGCCAGAGCCTCAGTCGAGGTCGGTTCCACCATCGCCGGCCGGCCGCGAACGAGTGAGCGGAGGGGCCCAAACCGAGGTACGGAGAGTGATCCCAGTATTTCTGGTTGTGCTTCGAACGGTGCTCGGGTGACGACGCGAAGTTGGAGACTTCGTAACCCTCGAAGCCGGCCTCGGTCAACACTTCGTGGGTGAGGAAAAAGAGCCGTTCCAGACGAACGTCCTCGAGCTGTTTCACCGTCCCCCGAGCCACCCTCCGCCCGAGGAGCGTCTTCGGGTGAATCGTGAGCTGGTAGCAGCTGAGGTGGTCCGTTCCGAGGCCGACGGCGGTCTCGAGCTGGGCTCGCCAGTGTTCCGGAGATCTCCCGTGAAGCCCGTACATGAGGTCGATCGACACCGTGCTGAAGCCAGCCCCCATGAGCTCGTCCACGGCGCGGAAGGCATCTTGGGCACTATGCCGGCGGCCGAGGACGCCGAGATCGGTATCGTCGAATGACTGAACGCCGAGGCTCACGAAATCGACCCCGAGACGGCGCCAGGCAGCGGCGCTCCGAGCATTCACGTCCTCCGGGTTTGCCTCGAGAAAAATCTCCACACCGCGAACCAGATCGAGATGCCAATCGAGCGCGTCCACGACCCGGGAGAGTTGTTCCGGGGACAACGAAGATGGAGTTCCGCCGCCGAAATACAGGGTGTCGAAGGTGAGCCCGATCTCCTCGTACATTTCGGCCTCACTGATCACGCCCTCGACCCATCCCTCGCGCCGTTCCTCACCTGCAATCGTCACCGCAAAATCACAATATGGGCAGACTGACGTGCAGAATGGAACGTGAACGTACAGGCCAGCGTTCTCCGGTGCCGAGGAAGTCACCGGTTACGCATTTCGGATTTCGGATTTCGGAGTTCGGATTTACGTTCAACCTCACCAATCCCGTCGCTCGGTCGATTCGCTCCCGCGGTCGCGATAACAGATGGAAACGTCATCCCGAATAAGACTGAAACGGGTGTTCGTATGGCATTCCGAATTCCGAATTCCTAATTCCTAATTCCTAATTCTTAATTCCTCATTCAATCTCTATCCGTCTTCAACACGGCAACAAACGCGGATTGCGGGATCTCCACCGACCCCACCATCTTCATCCGCTTCTTGCCCTTCTTCTGCTTTTCGAGGAGCTTTCTTTTGCGGGTGATGTCGCCACCGTAGCACTTGGCGGTCACGTCCTTGCGGTAGGCGTTGATCGTTTTGCGGGCGATGATGTCGCCTCCCACCGCACCCTGGATGGCGATCTTGAACTGCTGTTTGGGGATCGTATCCGCAAGCCTTTCGCAGTAATGCAGTGCACGAGCCCGGGCCTTTTCCTTGTGTACCAGCTGAGCAAGCGCGTCAACCGGTTCCCCGTTGACGAGGATGTCGACCTTGACCAGATCGGTCGGGCGGTAATCGAGCATTTCGTAGTCGAAGGATCCGTAGCCCTGGGTCACCGACTTGAGGCGATCGTAGAAATCGAAAAGGACCTCGGCCAGCGGCATTTCGGAGGTCAGCTCTACCCGGCCGACAGCGAGATAGTTGAAGGTCGTGTTCTCGCCTCGCCGCTCCCGGCACAGCTCCATCACCGGACCGACGTAACGCTCCGGCATCATGACCGACGCCTTGATATACGGCTCCTCGGAACTCTCGATGGACCCGCGATCGGGGTAGAGGCTGGGATTGTCCACCCACAGCTCCTGGCCGTCGGTCATCGTCACCCGGTAACGGACCGAGGGCGCCGAGAGGATGAGCGACAGATCGTACTCCCGCCGAAGCCGTTCCTGGACGACCTCGAGGTGGAGAAGGCCGAGGAAACCACAGCGGAAACCGAAGCCGAGGGCTGACGACGAGTCCTTCTCGTAGGTCAGAGCGGCGTCGTTGAGCTTGAGCTTTTCCAGCGCCTTCGTCAGGTCGGGATACTCGTCGGTCGACATCGGGTAGATCGACGAGAACACCACCGGCTTCGCCTCCTTGTAGCCGGGCAGCGGCTCGGCAGCAGATTCGTCCGCATCGGTGATGGTGTCCCCGATCGCGATGTCCGACACTGCCTTGACCCCCGCGATGACGTAGCCAACCATGCCCGCGGCCAATTCTTCGGTCGCTACCTTGTTGATCTTCAGGAGGCCGACTTCCTCGACGGTGTAGGTCTTGTCGGCGTGCATCAGAAGGATCTTCTGGCCGGGCCGCAGCGTGCCCTCCATGACCCGCACCAGTAGTACCGCCCCACGATAAGGGTCGTACTGGGCGTCGAAGATCAGCGCCTGTAACGGCGCCGAGGGATTTCCGCTCGGCGGCGGCAATCGCTGGACGATGGCCTCGAGGACCTCTTCGATGCCTTCGCCAGTTTTGGCCGAGCACAGCACGGCGTCATCGGCATCGAGGCCGAGATCCTCCTCGATCTCCTCCCTGACGCGATCGACGTCAGCCGCTGGCAGGTCGATCTTGTTGATGACCGGCACCATCTCGAGGTCGTGCTCGAGCGCGAGGTAGAGGTTGGCGACTGTCTGCGCCTCGACGCCCTGCGATGCGTCCACCAGGAGCAATGCTCCCTCGCACGACATCAGCGAGCGGCGCACCTCGTGCGAGAAGTCCACGTGCCCGGGAGTGTCGATCAGATTGAGCTTGTACGCCTTGCCATCACGAGCCGTGTAATCCAGGGTCACCGTGTTCGACTTGATGGTGATGCCTCGTTCACGCTCGATGTCCATCGAGTCGAGGATCTGGTCACGGAACTCGCGATCCTCCACCGCACCGCAGTACTGGATCAACCGGTCGGCAAGCGTTGACTTGCCGTGATCGATGTGCGCGATGATGCAAAAGCTGCGAACGTTGT
The DNA here is from genome assembly GCA_022340665.1 of Acidobacteriota bacterium. Classification (NCBI taxonomy): domain Bacteria; kingdom Pseudomonadati; phylum Acidobacteriota; species Acidobacteriota bacterium. The sequence continues at coordinate 10,689 of JAJDNM010000097.1, forward strand.
CCAACAATTCCTCCCAACCCGCATTATTCAGGAAACCAGCCCGATCCGACAAGTTTTCCGCGGAGTCACCCTGCTACCGACCCGCATCCGGGTGAGGCTTTTGTTTTACAGGATCCTGACGCTCACTGCCCGCGAAGCGGTTATCCTGAGGCATGCGCGTTCTCATTGTCGAGGATGAGCCCGCCCTTCGCCAAGGCCTTTTGGATCTGCTCTCGGCAGCAGGGCATGAGGTCGCGGCCTGCGAAATGGGCAAGGATGCGATCGCGACTGGAACCGGAGAGGCCTTCGATCTGGTGCTGCTCGACCTCATGCTGCCGGACATCGATGGTGTCGAGGTCTGCCGGCGTCTCAAGCGGGCGCGTCCCTCATTGCACATCCTGATGCTGACCGCTCGCGGATCCGAGAACGACAAGGTCGCCGGACTCGAGGCCGGGGCCGACGACTACCTGACCAAGCCCTTCGCAGTGCGCGAGCTCCTGGCGCGGATCGACGCTCTCGGGCGCCGCTCGGCAGCAATCCCGGCAGACCCGGAGATCATCGAAGCCGACGGCTGCACGATGGACCTCGGGCGCCTGGTGGTCGATCGTGGCGACAATCCTGCTAGCCTCACGCCCCGTGAAGCCGGGATCCTGAGGTGGCTTCATCGACACCGCTCGCGGGCGGTTTCGCGGGCCGAGCTCCTCGAACGAATATGGGGATCCTCCGGAGAACTTCAGACCCGCACCGTGGACATGACGATCGCCAATCTCCGCCAGAAGATCGAACGAGATCCCTCCGAGCCAAAGATTCTCCTGACCGTCACCGGAGTCGGCTACGCGTGGGGGGGAGAAGAAGAGCGGTGAAGGTGTCCAAAAGAACGACGCTCGCGGCAGTCCTGATCGGAGTTGCCGTGCTTCTGCCGACCAGTGCGTGGTACGTAACGGGTTCGCGCGAAGCGGCGCGCCGTGCCGCAGCCCTCGAAGCACGCACACAGCTGGAGCGTCGTGAGGAGGTCGAACGTGAGGCGGCCCGGTTGGGCAGCCGTCTTGAGGCTCTTCGCGCTCAGGAGTCCGAACGCCCGTTTTTCCACTATCAGACCCTGTATCGGGATCCACGGGGAGCGGCGGAAGGGCTCGCCGTAACGCGGTCACCCCTGGCCTCGGGCGCCACCGACCCACTCGTTCTGGCGCATTTTCAGATTGATGAACACGGGCTCGTCACCCTTCCGACGGTCAGCGAGCGTTTTCCGGAGCTGTCGAGCGACGAGGATTTCGGCGCTTTTTGCACCCTTTTGGAGGAACTGCAGACCGCTGTCCTGATGGACGAAGGCGCTACGCCGGATACCGAGGTCGACGAGGAACGCGTTCTGACCCTGACCGGCTTCGAGTGGGAACAGATCGCACTTGCCGACGCGGTCTACGCGTCCATAACCGGGCGCCAGGAGGGTGATGCCGGACCCGCACCGGTGAACCCGGACCTCGGCCGCGTCGTAGTTCGCGTGCGGCCGCTCCGCTGGCACACGATGGTGCTCGGCAGCGGGCCCACTTTGGCCGCACTTCGCGACGTGCACACGCCGGCAGGTGTCGTCCTGCAGGGGTTCGCAGTGGCTAAGCCAGTGGTGGATCAGTGGCTCGGGTCCGGTTCTCTGCCGCTCCGGTTCACTCCCGGACCGCCACCCCCAGAAGACGAAATGTCGGCGCCTGTAGGATTCACCGGCTGGATCCTCGACCTCGATCATTCTGTGCTCACCACGCCGGCCTCCGCCGAGGCGCGGACCCTGAGAGCGCAGTTCCACCGCACCTTTGCCCTGACGGTCGGTGGGATCGCGCTCGCTGCAGTTGCGGTGATCATGATCCTGTTCCAAACCGACCGGACGGCACGACAACGAGCCCGCTTCGCGGCCGCAGCCGCCCACGAGCTCAAGACACCGCTGGCGAGCCTGCAGCTGCACGCGGAAATGCTCGCGGAGGACCTCGGAGAGGCTGAGAACCGAACCCGCTACGCCGCGACCGTCAGTGCCGAGGCGGATCGGCTCGGTCGTGTGGTCACCAACATGTTGGACCTGACTCGCCTCGAACGGAGCGCGCCGCTGGTGAACCCGCGGGCTGGTGATATCGCCGAAACCGTCCGAGCAGTCTTCGATCGTGAGCGGTCTCGCCTCGAAGACGCCGGTGTGACTGTCCGTCTGGACCTCCAAGAGGATCTGCCGGACGCCCTGTTTGACTCCGATGCTCTCCGCCAGATTCTCGACAATCTCCTCGACAACGCGGAGAAACACACACGCGACTCCGAGGATCGTTCGATTGAGATCTCGGTTGTCGCCGAAGACGATCAATTGCGAATCGAGGTTGCGGACAACGGCCCGGGAATACCTCGGAGCCAAAGGCGTAGCTTGTTTCGGCCGTTCGATCGGGCCGAGAATGCGGTCGGCAGACCGGGGCTCGGGCTCGGGCTTGCCGTTTCGCGGACCTTTGCGCGTGCTCAGGGCGGAGACCTCGAACTCGACGGCAGCCCGCGTCAGGGCGCCACTTTCGTGCTCACGCTGCCGCAGGCGTGATATTGCGTCTTCCTGCTCATCAATGACCAAGGCGTCCGGGCTTACGGAGGCTTCGTCAGCGGTTCAGTGAATGTAGCCGAGCTCGCGAAGCCGCTTGATCTCCTCCTCGCTCAGCTCCGCCTCGTTGACCTCAGCCATCGCCGCCCCTTCAACACGTTCCCTCAATTTCGAACGCAGTTCATCGAGGATCTCTGACGCCGATGGGGCAAGGTTTTGGATCTCACCTGGATCGTTGTGCAAGTCATAGAGCTCCTCCCACTCGCGATCATCGGTACGCGAGTGGATGTACTTGTAGCCCCGCGCGACCACCGCTTGCTTGTCCGCATAGGCCTCCGGGCGGTAGGTCACACCGTAGATCGGCCGGCTTTCGACCTTCGCTCCGTGAATCAGGGGGAGCAGGCTGACACCGCTCGCGGATTCGGGTTTCGGTAGAACGAGAAGCTCGGAGATGGTCGGCAGGACATCAATCAGTGAAACCGGTTCTTGAATCACCACGCCTTCCGGCAGCCGGCCCGGAAAAGACATGATGAGTGGCACCCTCAGAAGCGAATCATAGAGCTGGCTGATATGGCCGACATGGTTGTGCTCACCGAGTCCTTCGCCGTGATCCGAAGCGAAAACGACCAGAGTATTCTCGAGCAGCTCGAGCTCTCGCAGACGGCTCAGGAGAAGGCCGATTTGCCGGTCCACATACTCGACCTCCAGAGCATACCGTTCAGCGATCTCCGCTCGCTTGAGAACCCGTTTGCAGGCGGTCTCCAGGACAGCGGGACGTGGATCGGAACCTGGATTCACCAACTCGACCGTGGCCGGGAAAGTCCCCTGATACGCAGGTTGCCCAACCCGTTTCTCTCTCGTCTTCCACTTCGCGGGCGGTCGCACCTCGAATGACCGATCGTCCAACCGGATATTCGTAAGACGATAGAGGTCGGACCGCTTTGTACCAGCGTCACGAAACCGAAGGTGGTTGACCCCTGGCTGGAGCTCGATTTCGAACGACTGCCCCCTCCCACCGGCCGTCAGTTCGCCAATCGGGACTCCGTTCAGTGCGAGCGGAATTTTCGGGTATTCGAGGGTCGGCGGGGCGTAGGGTTCGTGGGGATCCGAGTAGTGAACCCACAGAAAAAAGGGTTGCATGAACCCTCCCTCGAGGATCTCGAAGACCTCCTGGTTCACCTGCCCGGCATCTTTCATCCAATCGCTGCCGAATTCATCCCGGTACACTTCGAAACCTCGACCGATCTCGAACTTTCGTTTGAGCACTCCAAGACTGATGACCGCGGCCGTGTTGCGCGCGTTGTCTCGGAGAATCTCGGCCAGGGTGCGGAATTTCGGATCGAGGATTTGCCCATTGTTGTGCACGCTGTGTTCGAAAGGAAGCAGGGAGGTGAAGAGTGATGAATGGCTTGGGCCGGTGATCGGAATCTGTGCGTACGCCTGTCTGAAAGTCACTCCCCGGGCTGCCAGATCATCAATGTTCGGGGTCGCGATACTGGCGCCGTACACGCCGACATGATCCGCCCGCAGGGTGTCAACCACGATCAACACGACGTTTTCGGGCGGCTGTCCACCACCACAACCACCCGTCACCGCGGCAAAAACCGTCAGCCAAAGCACGATCCGCAGATATGAAATGCGGCGGAGGAAGCGGCGTATTGAATTACCCATCGGGGAGCATTCTACAGCCCATTCATAGATCGCTCAGTGAACGCATCTGAACGTCCCGGCTCTTTTGTTCGCGGAAATTGCACCCCTGCCCGCTGATCGCCCGTGACAGTTCGGCTCGCCTCACTCGTTCTTCCCGAGGACGGACCTGTCGATTCGACCAGAAGGCGACCCCCGACCGCTCCAAGAAATCCGCAGTGATATCAGCCTCCAAACAGAGGGTGAACTGCCGCTGCGCGTAGGGAGCCAGCGACGTTCTGACTCTGTGCCGCAGAGGATCGGCGGCTATCGTCAACAGGATTGACAACACAACGGCAAGCCGTTTGCGCACCGTCCGTCAGTTGATATAACCGAGAGTCTTGAGCTGTTGCTCACGAAGCCTCCGCTCTCTTTCGCTGATTTGCCCTACCTCGGTCAACTCCAACGGGTGTTGGATTGGACTCTCGATCAAAGGATTCGCCCAGGCAACCATCCTCTCGGGCTCTTCCATGTCGCCCGTAACCTCCGTGGAAAGGCACAGCTCAATATTCTGGTAGGTGAACCTCGCGAGTGGAACCCATCGTCCACGCCAGGGGCTTTCGGATTCCGTATTGAGCGCCCGGTCGAGCAGCGTTTCGGGAGGGTGCCCCTCACGCTGGACTGTGAGCCGGAATTGCACCTCGAGCCACCGACCTCTGAGTCGCTCCTCGTCAATCCCAAACTCAACCCACATCGTCGCTCCCGGTGGTATCAAGAGCTCCCGGCATCCATTGATATCGCGCACCAGACGACGGGAGATGCCGGCCACATCGCGGGTGATGAACTCCTCGTCCAAAGCGAAACGGTAGAGGTCGGTATCTACATAGGGGCGCCGATCTCCTGACAGGAATACCGCGATCTCCTCGGGGCGAGGAAGCTCGGCGAGTTGCGGACAGTGATCGTAGGACAGCCGCTCGGGACGCATCGGCTTGTATGGGGGCACCAACTCCCACACGATCTCACGGTTGGGATTGACCTCGAAGATTCGGCCACCGTGACTCGAGGCGATCACGAAGTTCGGGCCATCCGTCATCTGGACGGTGCCCGCTACCGAAGAGAAAAAGTATTTCGAGCCGTACTCCCATACGATTTCGCCGGTTGTCGGCTCGATGATCTGAATCAAGCTGCGCCGGTAGCCGTTTCGGCCCTGGCGGCCGTTGTTGAAAAGGAGGATCTGCCCATCGCCGGACCTCCCCTTGGGAATCATCGATGCCTCGTGCTGGCGGTCGAGCTTGCCGGTATACTGCCAGACGACGCCACCGGAGCGTTTGTCGACGATGAAGATCGCATCCAGATGGCGTGCGCTCACGAGGATGTTTCCGGGACGGAAGCGCTCATCGCCAGCGTCGAAGTGTCGATTTGGCGGCAACTCGTGGATCGAGTTGAAGTGGGTAGGATCCTTGCGTTCGTGATCCCATGTCGGAAATGAGTCGATGAAGTCTATCGAGCGCCACTCCCACACCACCCGCCCACGCCGGTCGACCTCCTGGAGATACCCGGTGAAGTTCGTCCTATCGCGCGCGAGGACCAGGTTGTTCCCGTTCTCGAGTCGGATGATGTCGTGGTGGGGAAAATCGATCTCCGCTTCGAGCTGGAAGGCCCACTGCAAATCCCCTTCCCAGTCGTACTCTTTGACGATGTTGTCGGTGCCGATGACCAGGAGGCTTCCATCGGCGTTCAAACGTGCGCGTGAGACCGCGCGGACCTTTGGCCAGGTATGGACGATGCGGCCGTTCATGTCGAGGATCATCGGTATGCGCCTGCGATAGAGGATGAGCGTGTAACCTCCATCAGAAGACTCGGGCTTGTACCGGCGAACCCAGCCGGTGGCATCGAGATCCTCGAGGCCCAGGTGCCAATCGTCGAGAGCCTCGGCGTCGTCTGCAGCTACCCGGGCCAGAAATCGTCTCTGCTCGAAACGCTCCTTGAAATACAGCGCCCCTGTAGTCACGAGTGCAGCGCCGATCGCGACCAAGATCACCCGCCTGAGCATCAGCATCCCCCTCGGACCGTCGCGTCAGCTCTCATTGGGCGCCGTTGATATAGCCCTCGCTCTGGAGGTAGAGCAGGACCTCACGAGTCGCATCCTCCGGGGTCAATGCCGAGGTGTCGATCACCACGTCGGCGTCGTGCGGCATCTCGTACGGATCGGAGATGCCGGTGAACTCCTTGATGATGCCTGCCCTCGCCTTGGCATACATTCCCTTTCGGTCACGCGCTTCGCAGACTTCGAGCGGCGTCGCCACATGAACCAGCACGAAACCGCCGCATGATTGGACCATTTCCCGCACCTCTCGGCGCACGACATCGTAGGGCGCGATCGGCGCGCAGATGGCGACGCCTCCTCCGCGGGTGATTTCGGAGGCGACAAAGCCGATGCGGCGGATGTTGAGGTCCCTGTGCTCCTTTGAAAAACCGAGCTCGGACGAGAGATTGGCGCGAACCAAATCACCGTCGAGCAGCGAGACTCCCCGCCCACCAATCTCCAGAAGTTTGACACGCAGGACATTCGCGATCGTCGACTTGCCCGATCCGGAAAGTCCGGTCAGGAATACGGTGAAGCCCTGCTCACCTCGTCGTGGGTGGCGGTCCTGGAGCTCTTTCGAGACTTCTTCGTGGGTGTACCATCCCGGGAGCTCGATACCGTCATCGAGCCGTTGTTTGACCTCTGAGGCTTTCAGGTGCAAGGCCCGATCGTCAGCCGGAACCTCGTCAACCGCCACGAACTGCTGGCGACCCTCCAGGTAGACCATCTCGCGGGTCGGCAGAAGCTCGATACCGAGATCCTCGGCGTGGCTACCGACGATCTCGATGGCGTCCTCCTGCCGGTATGCGGGTTCACCAACCGTCTCGAGGACCGTACCGAAACTGTCGAAGTCAATCATCAGGTGGCTGCACCCGTAGTTCTTGTGGACGATTGCGTGGAGGAGGGCCTCGCGAACGCCTCCGCCCCGTATCGCCATCGGCAACAAGTTGAGGCGCACCATGTCCTTGGGGAATTTGGCCACGGCAGCCTGATAACAACGGATCCGCGTGTAATGGTCGGCGTCGCCGGGCTGATCGAGGCCGACGACCGCATGGATGAGAATCTTGGCGTCTGTGATCTGCGCCGCTTCGACCATCATCGCCTGTTGTGCGCGGTGGATCGCTCGGTGGGTTTGGTAGGCGATCACATTTTCCCAACCGAGAGTCGAGAAGAGGCGACGGACGGCAATCGGCCTCCTCCGAAGCTCGCGATAGTCGTAGTGGACCGGCAACTGCAATGCTTCAAGGCTACCGGCTACGGACCACTCTCCAGTCCTGTGAAGGTACTGTGCAACACCGTCGTGCGACCGGTCTGTCGTACCGAAAACAGCTGCCACCTCAGCATCGATGTCTCGCTGGTAACACTCGTCGATCCGCATCGCGGCGATCATCACGCCTTCACGATCTCGAAGGGCGAGAGAGTCGCCGATCGCGAGGTCGTCGGCGAGCTTCGTGGTGATGTTGAGAGTCACCGGAATCGGCCAGAGGACACCATCACTGAGGCGCATGTCGGCACATACCGATTGATGGTCGGCGGAGCCGAGGTAGCGGTCGAGGGGCGAGAAAGCGCCGTTGATCAGAAGTTCGAGATCGCAAAGCTGGCGCGGTCCGAGGTCGACCGACCGCCATTCGCGTGAGGCTAGGTGAATTTCTGCTGCACGCTCCTCGTCGACCAGAAGATCGACCAGGCGCGATCCGTGCGGTGTGTTGAGATGATCCAATTCCGATGCTCCCCGTTGCCTCATTCATGCCTGCTTCGAGCGCGCGACGCGAGATTGTATCCGCTTGCGCACTCCCTGTATAGGCTGGATTACGCCACGATTGTCCGATTCGTCCATGATTGTGCTCTCTGTCAGGTCCTTGTTACCCCGATTCGTCACACGAGTATCGGCAATCGCCAGGTCGGGGTGCATTCGAAGATGAGGCGCGTCTGGATGTGATCGACCTCCGGTCGGTTGGTGAAGCTGTCCAGGGCGAGGTCGCGCAAATGGTCGGAATCACGTGCCGCCACGTGCACCAGGAAGTCATCACCTCCTGTGACGTGAAAGACGCTTCGCACTTCTGGAAGCTCGACCACGTAGTCCCGGAACGAGTGGACCAGATCGCGCGAGTGCTGGCGGAGACGCACAGCGATCATCGCTTCCAGACCCACGCCTACCGACGACGGATCGATGTCGGCGTGGTACCCACGAATGACACCGAGACGTGTGAGGCGCCGCACCCGTTCGAGGCAGGTCGACGGGGCGACGCCTACTGCCTCTGCGAGGCGGTTATTTGCAGTGCGACCATTCTTCTGCAAGACGCCCATGATGTCGAAGTCAATTCGGTCGAGTTGGTCTGAAACCGTCATTCGTGGAATTATATTCGAATTCTTGAAAGTTGCAGGAATCTTCTCCTACAATTCCGTCTCATGAAGAACATTTTTCAAAAACGAGACTCAATTTTAGAATTTCCCATCAGGTTGGCATCAACCCGCCGCCAAGACTCGGAGAATGCCTCATGAATTATCCCCTCTTGTCCCGCAATGACCAGGATGCCATCGATGCTCTGAAGGACTCGTATGGCGGCGCCAGCAATATATCCTCGACTCTTCGAGAGCGGCGTCAAACCGATACGCGCAAGAGAATCCTCGATGAAAAGGGATTCGGCGAGATGATTGCCGACGCCGAACGCCTGGTACAGGAGTTTTCGAAAATCGAGGACTTCGAGCAACAGGCATCACCCGCCTACCGCACGGAGTACGGAATCGCGACTGCTCAGGTCTCGGGGTTCCAGGGGGCGGCGGTCACCCACCGCGCGATGCAACGTATGGCAGAAAGCGCCGAGAGCACCGAGACCTGCTGGGTGCCTTCGGAGTTCATATCGGTGGTCGCCCTGTCCGAGAACTATGTCTACTCCGGTGATCTCCTGGCGACGCTGACGATGGCCGAAAACATCATGGGTGCATCGAAGTTCTGCAGCACCAATCTGATCGGATGTCCATTGCCGTCAGAACGGTTCGCCCGCCTGGAAAGGGTGACCGGCAAATCCTTCGAAACCCGCGACCTCGGCGACGGAACGGAACAGATCATCCTCAAAAACATGGGCACCGCCTTTGGCAATCTCGGCGGAGTCGAGGTCGCGAATGACAACCACCTCGTCTACCTCGACGGCGTCATCCGCGCCGCCATGGAAACCGGCAACGATTTCTTCCTCAACCCGTCGTGGTCGTCCATCGTCGCCGCCTGCTACCTCGGGCGCGACATTCCGAATCTCCAGTTCAAGATCTCGATGCTACTTTCGACCCAGAACCTGATGCAGTTCCGAATGCTCCTCAACATCATGGCCGAATACCTGCGCGACGACAAAACGACGCCGATCTACGAGGTGAATATCGGCAACGGCGTGTCACCCGAGAACTTCATCCGATGCGCCGAGGAACTTGGCCAGAGCGGGATCAAAGGCGTCAGCCTTGCGGCCCACCTGCGCATCAACCCGGACCTCGGCATGCCCGATTTCGACTGGACCGAGCACGCCTTCACGGTTCTTGAAAGCGGCACCGATCTGACCTTCAAGTACGAATCGGACGGCACCTCACGAGAGCTCGACACGATGGAGGCCTACTTCATGTCCGAGGATGAACGGGCTCAGGTGGCGGACAAGATCGGCGACGTGATCTACTACAAGTCGCTTCGCGCTTCAAAGGACGGGCGCGAAATGATGCGGCGAGGCATCCGCACCCGTTTCGGAGCAGCTTCGTACCGCGGAGACGCACCGGCGGACCCGACCCATGCGGAGCTGGAGCTGGCCGGCGCGGATTGATGCGGGCTGGGACATTGCGGTGAGCGGACACCTGTTGGCGACGGGCGAAATCGGAGTTCGGTATTCGGAATGCCGCCACCCCTCTTTCACGATGTCATTCCGACCGAGCGAACGGTGTGAGCGAGCGGAGGAATCCATGGTCAAAGTAAGACCGCGCTGCTGCCCGGGCCCATCCCTTAGATCCCTCCACTCAGCCTTTGGCCTCGGTCGGGATGACATTCCGGTTGGGCTCGTCGGACGAGCCCGTCATCATGAAATTTCGGATTTCGAATTTCCCGCCCACACCCCCGAAGAACGGGGTGGTGGACGGGAATTCAAAATTCAAAATTCAAAATTTAACATTCGGTACGAAGGAATGCTCCGGTGAAGACCCCCTGGGTGGATCGCTTCGCAGAGAATGTCCGCGATTACGAAGGCTATCCGATCGGCAAGACCCTCCAGTACCTGAACGATCCCGAGATCATCTCTCTCGCTGGGGGTCTTCCCTCCCCCGATGTCTTCCTGCGATCGGGGCTGCGGACGGCTGCCGAGGACGCCTGCGACCGCGATATCGATCGGATCATGCAGTACTCGCCGATTCCCGGTGAAGCGAATCTGATCGACGCGACCCTGCGTTTCCTCGAGCGTGACGACATCCACATCGGCCGCGACGAAATTCTCATCACCACCTCGGGACAGCACGGCCTCGATCTCACCGGTCGGCTTTTCCTCGAGCCGGGCGACCCGGTTCTGGTCGACCGGCCAACCTTCGCCGGGGCGATCGTCGCGTTCGAGATGCAACGCCCGATTTTCGTAGGCGTCAATATCGAAGAGAATGGTTCCGATATCGCCGGCATGCGGCTGGAGCTGGAGCGGTCGGCCTCCCAAGGAACGCCGCCGAAGTTCATTTACGTGGTGCCGGATTTTCAGAACCCGTCCGGAATCACGATGAGTCTGGCCAAGAGGAGTGCGCTCCTGGATCTCAGCTACGAGTTCGATATACCTATCATCGAGGACAGCCCGTACCGTGATCTGAGGTACTCGGGCGAGAGCATCCCCGCGATCTTTACTCTCGACCAACAGCGGAACGGCGGCCACGTCATCGGTCTTTACACCTTCTCGAAGCTCTTCTGCCCCGGCATGCGCGTCGGCTTCAATATCGGCCCGCCGGAGGTCGTCAAGCAGATGACCCACATCAAAGAGGGCAACATCCTCAACACCCCGAAGTGGAACCAGGACATGTGCCTGGCGTTCCTCGAGGACATGGGTCTCGAGCAACACCTGGAGAAATGTCGCGACTATTACAGAGAGAAGCTCGACGTCTTTCTCGACACGATGGCCGAGCACTTTCCGTCGGAAACCGGAGTCAGCTGGACCAAGCCGGAAGGCGGCCTCTTCCTGTGGGTCACGGTTCCCGACCACATTGACACCCAGGACCTCTTTTTCGAAGCTATCGAGCACAAGGTCGCCTTCGTGCCCGGGGAGCAGTTCTACGGCAGAAACCCGGAGCACAACCACATGCGGATCAACTTTTCCTTCGTTTCGAAGGAACAGCTCGCCATCGCCGTGGAGCGGTTAGCCGCATGCATCAAGAAAAAGCTCTGACGGAGGATCACATGCGTTTGCTATTCGTCGGTTTTGGCACAGTTGCCCAGGGGCTTTCCGAGCTCCTGATCGAAAAGAAGGAGGAGCTCGCCCGACAGTTCGGGCTCGACTGGAAGGTCACCGGAATCGTCGATCTGCTGAAGGGCTCGGCCCACAACCCCACCGGGCTCGATCTCGACCAGATCATGGAGATGGCAGCTCACGGCCACTCGATCTCCGAGTACCCGGACGGCGGCTGCGACTGGGACGCCCTGAAGATGATCGAGCAGGCTGAAGCGGATGCGATGCTCGAGGTCACCTACACCGACATCAAGACGGGCCAACCGGCCACCGACCACATCCGAGCCGCCCTGGATCGCGGGATGCACGTCACGACCACCAACAAGGGACCTCTGGCCCTGTTTTCGAACGAGCTGATCGACCTAGCTGCCAAGAACGGCGTGCGATTCCTGTACGAGGGAACCGTAATGGCGGGTACGCCGCTGCTCAACCTGATTCGGGAAACGCTCGCCGGATCGGAGATCTCGGAGATGAAGGGAATCCTCAACGGCACGACGAATTACATCCTGACCCAGATGGAACAAGGGATGGATTACGCGACCGCACTCGCTCAGGCGCAGGAGCTGGGCTATGCGGAAGCTGTGCCCGATGCAGACGTCCTCGGCTGGGACGCCCTGGCCAAGGTAACGATCCTTGCCAACGTGGTCTTTGGCGGCTCCCTTTCTCCGGACGACAGCCCCTGCACCGGAATCACCGAGATCACGCCGGACGACATTTCCGCCGCGGCTGGCGACGGCAAGCGCCACAAGCTCATAGGGCGGGTCTGGCGCGAGGGCGACGACGTCCGCGCTTCAGTAGCACCACAACTGGTCGATCTCAATCATCCGCTGGCCGGAGTCGGCGGTGCGACGAATGCGATGACGATCACCACCGACACTTTGGACGACGTCACGATCGTCGGACCGGGCGCCGGTCGCCGGGAGACGGGTTTCTCCCTGCTCAACGACCTCATCGCGATCGCGAAAGGACACTGAATCATGAAGATGCTGCTGGCCGGCCAATGGGTCGATCGCGAGAAGACGATCGATGTCCGCGACCCGTTTGACGACTCCCCGATCGACACAGTTCCCGCAGCTACCGAACAAGACGTTGAAACCGCCCTGGCCGCGGCAGAGGCAGCGCGCGGTGCGGCTCGCGCGATGACCACCTACGAACGGTCACAGATCCTTCTCAAGACGGCGGCGATCGTCGCCGACAACCTAGAGGATTTCGCCACCACAATCGCGCGCGAGGGATCGAAGACCATTCGTGAAGCCCGTGGTGAGGCGAGGCGCTGCGTCAACACCTTGACGATCTCCGGTGAAGAGGCAAAACGTCTGCTCGGCGAGACGATCCCGTTCGACAGCTTCCCCGGGGGCGAACAGCGGCGCGGTCATTTCGAAAGGGTTCCGATCGGCGTGGTGGTGGCAATCACGCCGTTCAACGACCCCCTCAACCTTGTCGCTCACAAGCTGGGACCAGCTATCGCCGGCGGCAACAGCGTGGTGCTCAAACCGGCGACCGTGACTCCCCTCTCGGCGCTGAAATTGACCGAGGCCTTTGTCGAAGCGGGATTGCCCCCAGGCGTCCTGCAGTGCCTCACCGGCCACGGTGCGGTGCTCGGAGACGCACTCGTCTCCGATCCTCGCGTGCGCATGGTGAGTTTCACCGGCGGAATCGAAGCCGGAGAGCGGATCGTCGCCAAGGCCGGTCTCAAGAAAATCGGCATGGAACTGGGCTCCAACTCGCCGGTCATCGTCTGGCATGATGCCGAGATCGCTTGGGCGGCCGAAACATGCGTGTCAGGAGCCTTCTGGGCGGCCGGGCAGAATTGCATCGGAGTTCAGAGGATCTACATCCACCGCGACGTATATGACGCATTCCGCGATCGCTTCATCGAGCGAACCAAGGCCTATCAGATCGGCAACAAGCTCGACGAAAACACCGACATGGGACCAATGATTAACGAGGGCGAGGCGAAACGCGTCGAACGATGGGTCGCCGAGGCAGTCGAAAAGGGCGCCACAATCCTTACCGGCGGCAAGCGGAATGGTGCGCTCATGGAACCGACTGTCCTCGAGAACGTGCCTGCAAACGCCACCATTCACCACGACGAGGTCTTCGGTCCGGCGGTCAACCTCTACCCCGTCACAGACCTCGATGAAGCCGTTGCCGCCGCCAACTCGGTCGACTATGGCCTCCACGCTGCTGCGTTCTCGCGCGACGTCGAGACCTGTCACCGTCTCATCGAAGGCCTCGACGCGGGCAGCGTCCTGATCAACGACTCGACGGACTATCGCCTCGATTCGATGCCTTTCGGCGGCATCAAGAAATCCGGGCTCGGGCGTGAGGGCATTCGATTCTCCCTCGCAGAGATGACCGAGCCCAAGGTGGTGTGCTGGCTATTCCGGGAGATTTCCGGCGGTTGACGCCTTCTTCAAATCCGGCGAACTGAACCTGTTCTTCCAACCGCGACCTCTTGAATAGAGCCTGTTAAACATCCGGCTTGGCCGCAGTCCGTCGATCCGGATCATCCTTCTCTGCCGGAGTCCGCCGATCGACGGTGCCACTGGCGGGACCTGCGTATTTCGCCAGCAGATGGCCGAACGGCAGCTTGAAATCGAGGCGATACAGCTTTCTCGTTGTATCCGGCCTGATCCAATAGATGAACTCGCCCTTACGGGCAAACATCTCACCGTCAGCAGTCATCGGCTGCGCACGCAGCAACCCGATCTTTCCATCCGGCGTCGTAAATTCCTTGGCTACGCCGATTCTCGTCGCTGTCGCCACAACTCCTTTATCGGTCAACAGGTTGAGATCGAAGGATGAGCCCGGGCCGCCGGCCAGAACCCTGCCACGAAAGACATAGGCCAGCGGATCGAGAGCACTCTCCCCTTCGAAGGGGACTGTCTCGGCCTTACCGTTCTTCTCGGCCGTTACCACCCCCGCGCGAGGGTCGACGTTATAACGGCTGATCTTGCGCCGACCCTTTTCAGTGATATCGCTCTGGTAGGCGATTGTGCTCATGGTCTCCGCGTCGACCCACGAGTCGATCTGCCCGTCCACCCTGTAGATCTTGTTGAAGAACTTCGTGTTCGACGCGGTCATCACCACGTGGTATGCGGGCCGCCCCTGATACTTTTCGAGACGGCTCTCGAGCGTCATATGACCACAGGTGACGCCGAGGTATTCGACCTTGTAATGATATGGGCCATCGGTGGGGAACTCCGGCAGCTTTGCAGAATCGTCAGAAGATTCTTCGAGCGAGCTCGAGAGGATATTCGCGGCCACAAGGGCTGGCACTGCGATGATCAGTGCGATGGTCACGTGCCGTCCTCCGCGAAACCCGAACATCAGCCTGCTCGGTCGGCCACCGCGCCGTCCTGCGTTCTGCGATTCCGGTACAGGGTTCCATCCACGGCCCCCGCCATGCGGTCGGCATCGACACCCCCCCCGAGGAAGTCGGCCATCCGCCGCGCCTCCCGCACGGGTTCGGCGACAACGTCGGCATAGTTGACGTACAGAACATCGAATTGGGGTCTGAACCGGAGCTGGAACTCGATCTTCTCGAGGTGCGATTCATACATGGCCATCAGGTCCTCGTCTTCGGTATGGGATTCCTCATCTCTTCGTTCGAGCATCTTGGACTGCGACGCCAGCACTTCGTGCAGGTTGCGGCGCATGAACACCACCTTGTAGGTGTTGTCAGCGGGCAGGTGCGTGAGCAACGGCGACACGACCTTGATGACCTTGCCACGCGCATTCGACAACCAGGTCTTGTCATTCATTTCCGCCAGATCCTTGACCCGCTCGTCCTCGAAGTAGCCCTTGGGATTATCTTCGTCTGCGGTGCGTATATTGTCGACAACCAGATCGAGGCCCCCCGCCTCGAGCATTTTCATGGCCATGGATGTACCTGACCGGGGCAAGCCGGAAACCACGACCACCGGGCACCCATACCTCAATCGTCGAACAAAATCCTGCAGCACCGATGGCATCGTCGGAAACTCCTTCAAGTGGATGGGAATGCGCTCCTCGATCCCCATATTTACAGTGCATTGAGTGACATATCGGACGCGCGGCAACACCACTCGCCCTGCGTACGAGGTATATTACAATGCCGCGGTCGTTTTCCCACCTGGAGATAGCGGCTCAGCGTCAATCGACAGACTCACGGGAGAATCATGAAGAGAGCGTTCGATCAGAATAGAGAATGCCTGTTGCGCGCCATCGTCGGTGGGGCCGCACTTCTCGTCATTCTGACCCTGCCCCGGTCGGCCGAGGCCTACATCGGTCCCGGTGCGGGATTCGCGGTTCTCGGGTCTTTTGCCGTCCTGTTCGTCACCATGTTGCTCGCCGGTGTCTCGCTCCTGGTGTGGCCGTTTCGCATGCTGTGGAGAGCGATTCGCCACCGCACCAAGAGCAAGCCGCTGGTCAAGAGGCTCATAGTGGTCGGATTCGACGGTCAGGAGCCCCGCATCACCGAACGGATGATGAACGATGGAAAGCTCCCCAACTTCAAGAAACTGGCGGACAGTGGTTGCTACAGCAGGTTGCGGTCCACCTTCCCGTCGATCACACCGGTTGCATGGTCTTCCTTCACAACCGGCACCAACCCCGGCAAGCACAATATCTTTGATTTTCTCGACCGCGACCCCCGCACCTACCTCCCACGCCTCTCGTCAACCGAGATTGGTTCGGTCGACCGGGTCCTCAAGCTGGGGAAACTGAGGATTCCACTCGCAAAACCCACCATCCGCCTGCTGCGAAAGTCGAAACCCTTCTGGACGATTCTCGGAGAACACAATATCTGGAGCACGATCATCCGGGTGCCGATCACCTTCCCGCCCGACAAATTCTATGGCGCACAACTCGGGGCGATGTGCATCCCGGACCTGCTCGGCACCCAGGGCACCTTTCTCTACTTCACGACGAGGCCCGAGGGCGAGGCCTTTCAGGAGGGCGGACTGCGCTTCGAGCTCTCCTCGAATGGTTCCAAAGACAAATTCGAAGGCAATATCGAGGGACCGGAGAATACCTTTCTCGAGGGCAACCCACCGATGCTTCTGCCCCTGCATATCGACGTCGACCGGGAAAACGGTCGAGCCCTAGTCTCGGTCAACGGGGATTCTTTGGAGCTCGAGCCGCGGGTCCTCAGTGATTGGGTGAAACTGACCTTCAAGGCGGTTGCCGGAATGAAGGTGACCGGCATCTGTCGCATGATGCTCACCGAGATGGCGGAGCACGTTTCGCTCTATATCTCGCCGATCAACATCGAACCCGAGAAGCCGGTGATGCCGATCTCCCACCCGGGTTATTACTGTTCATACCTCGAGAAAAAGCTGGGACCCTACGCGACTCTGGGCCTCGCCGAGGACACATGGGCTCTGAATGAAAAAATCACTGACGACCACACCTTCATGACCCAGACCACCGACATCGACGTCGAACGAGAAGAGATGTTTTTCGCCGCCCTCGAAAGGCTGCGACAGGGAGCGTTGGTCACGGTCTTCGATGCGACCGACCGGGTCAACCACATGTTCTGGCGCTACCGGGAGGAGGGCCACCCGGCTGCCGCCGGCGTCGAAGACCCTGCCTACGCCGACGCCATCGAGGAGCAATACCGGCGCAACGACGAAATCGTCGGCCGCGTGATGGAACGGCTCGGTGACGGCGACGTCCTGTGGGTGATGTCCGACCACGGATGTACCTCGTTCAGGCGTGGCGTCAATCTCAACGCCTGGTTTCTGGAGAACGGCTACCTTGGGTTGAAAGACGACGCGGATGCTACGGAACCGTGGCTGCAATCGGTCGACTGGTCGAAGACCAGGGCCTATGCGGTGGGTCTGGTGGGCATCTTCCTCAACATCAAGGGTCGTGAAGCTCACGGCATTGTCGCCGCAGGTGACGAAGCGGAGGCGCTCAAAGCCGAGCTCAAAGGCAAGCTCGACGGTCTGGTTGACGAGGAGAAAAACGAGGTCGCAATCAACGAGGCGTTCGACACGGACGATCTCTACCGCGGTCCCTACAAGGGCAACGCACCGGACCTCCTGATCGGCTACAACCACGGCTACAGGATTTCGTGGGACTGCGCGAGCGGCGTGGTCGCGGGCTCGGTCTTCGAAGACAATACGAAAGCGTGGAGTGGAGATCACATCGTCGATCCGAGACTGGTGCCGGGAATCTTTCTTGCGAGCCATAAAATCGAAAAAGAAGACCCGGCAATCATCGACCTGGCGCCGACCGCCCTGACGCTTTTTGGTATCAAACCCGAGGCCCACATGGAGGGCAGACCGATCGTGGACGTCGGAAAATTCAGTGAACGATAAATAGGAGAGAGGATCATGTTCGGATACACCAAGGTCAAGCTCGAAAAAAGCCTGGTCGACAGGATCAGCCGCTTCTCGGAGATCGCCGGATACTCTTCGCCCGAGGAGTTCATCACCCACGCTCTCGAGAAGGAGCTCGCCCAGCTCGAGGACGCGGACTCCGAGGAGGAGATCAAAAAGCGTCTTCAGGGCCTCGGCTACATGTCTTAGAAAGACCGGTCGAGTCCAGATGAAGCTGATCAACGATCTCCTGCGCCCGGTCTTCGATCTGCTGCAGGCCCCCCTCGCCGGGCTGCCCGCATTTGTCGGCGTTCTCGTGTGGTCGATTCCGGTCGGTGTCTTCGCCCTGTGGGTATTCGGTAAGACATCGAACCAGGAGCGAATCGCCGAAGTCAAACGACACATCCACGCAGGGCTCTTCGAGATCCGCCTGTTCAATGACGACATCCGAGCCATCATGCGCGCACAGGGCGAGATCCTCCGACACGTCGTGCACTACCAGGCGTTGGCGCTCAAACCGATGATCTTCATCCTCCCACCGCTGGTGCTGGTGATGGTCCAGCTCCACCAGTTCTACGGCTTTCGCGGTCTTCAACCGGGCGAAGAGGTCCTCCTCACCGTCCAGCTCGATCCCAAGGCGATCGAAACCTCCCAGCGGCCCGACTTCGAGATCAATCTCCCACCCGGCCTGAACGAGGCGATGGCCCCCGTGTGGGTTCCATCTCTCGGTCAGATCTCGTGGCTGCTTGGAGTCCAAGATTGGGGTGACTGGGAGATCCGGCTGGACATCGACGGCGCCACCTACGGCAAGACCGTTCGTGCGACGGAAGAGCTCGTCAGACTCTCCCCCGAAAAACCACCCCGGACCTTCGTCGACCAGCTCGAATGGCCGTCCGAGCCGCCTTTCGAAAAAGGAGAGGCGATCCGATCGATAACTCTCGACTATCCCGAAGGCTCAGTCTCGGTTCTCGGCTGGGATTTCGAGTGGGCCTTCGCCTGGATGGTCGTCTTCTTCGTCCTCACTATGGTCGTCGCGCTCGTCCTTCGCAAACCAATGGGGATCGAGCTCTGATCCCGGTTTCGAAAGGCCACATGTGAAGATCCGCGCCGCCACTCTGGGTGCCGCCTGCATCTGCCTGTCGGCCGCCCTTTGGGGCCTGGACGGGGTCGTTCTGACACCCCGGCTGGCAAACCTGCAGGTTCCATTCGTGGTCTTTTTGCTGCACGCGATCCCCTTCGCGCTGATGCAGCCCTTTTTGTGGTCCAGCTATCGCCGTCTGCGCGAGATGCCTACCCGGGGCTGGCTCGCGCTCTCGCTGGTCGCTTTCACCGGCGGCCTCCTCGGCACGCTGGCCATTGTCAACGCGCTCTTTCTCGTCGATTTCAATCAGCTCAGCGTGGTGGTCCTTCTGCAGAAGCTGCAGCCCGTCTTCGCCCTCGCTCTGGCGGCCGTCCTGCTCGGAGAACGGGTCAGCGCCAGATTCGTGGCGGCCGCGGTAGTGGCCCTGGCCGGCGCCTACCTGCTGACCTTTGGTCTCGCTATGCCGGACGCAACGGCAGACGGGGTCTCCCTCAAAGCGGCGTTGTTGGCCATTCTTGCCGCAGCGGCTTTCGGCTCCGCAACCGTTCTGAGCAAGATGCTGCTCGGCTCGCTCGATTTCAAGGACGCGACCTTCGCCCGCTACGGCATGACCTCTGCGATGGCCCTGCTCTACCTCGCCGTGCGTGGCATCGGCCTTCCCTTCGCGTCCGTCACCGGCACCAACTGGGCGGTGATCCTCGTCATCTCCCTGACCACCGGGTCGGGCGCCATCTTCCTCTACTACTATGGATTAACGCGGGTGCGGGCGAGTGTCGCCACCATTTGCGAGCTCTGTCTGCCGCTCTCCGCAGTTCTCCTCGACTACATCGTCAACGACTCGGTACTCGGCCCCTGGCAATGGGTGGGAGCAGCCCTTCTCGTCGGCGCGATTCTGCGGATCACGATCACGCCGGAAAACGGGAAACAAGAATGAGGAATGAGAAATTAGGTATTCCCACCCCTGCCCCCTGTGATATCAACGTCCCGGGCGGGTGGACGGCATTCCTAATTCCTAACTCCTAATTCCTCATTCAATCTGGTTTTTGCGGGAACATTCTCGGGAGCTGCGCATCGACGGCGAAGGTCATCAGAGCGACCGCACACTTCAGGGTCACCCACCGAGACGGCTCGCCGGGCTCGGCACCGCTCACGACTCCGAGAGAGCGTGGCACCGGAGCCCTTCGCCGCCACCGTCCACCATCTATTTGACGGTTCTGCAGATGCCTGAGCAGCGGAACCATGGCGGGCTGGAGCGACGTCTCCGATTTTGCGAGCGACCATAGCACCTCCGCCTCGTCGGTCCTTCCGAGGCATGGATGGCCGTCGTCACCCGACAGCGAGTCGGACGAGGAGATAAGCCGCATGATCGATCCGGTCGCACGATCCCTCAGTCGTTTTCTCTTGCGGTCACCGCACGCGGTCAGGGCCGCAAGGAGGGCGATCGGCGTGACGTCACACTCACCCGAGCTGTCCCGGCGCCTCCAGCAACGCCAGCCACCGTCCGGGTGTCCGGCGTCGCCTTCTTCCAGCCACGCCAGACCTTCCTGAAATCGCTGATGGTGGCACCAACCCAGCTCGGCCAGCCCGTGCAGCACCCTGGCCGTCAACCACGGCACGGCCTGGCCTCCTTCCGCGCGCGCGAACCCCCCTTCGCCCGGGGCGGTCTCCAGGATCATCTCGGCCGCCGCCTGGAGCCTGGGGTCGGTCGGATCGGCGCCCCACTGGACGGCCGCCAGCAAGCGCCACCCGGGGCCCGCATAGGCACGCCACAGGGGCGTGTCGGTCGACCATGTACCGTCCGGGGCGAGATCCGCGATCAGGGTCGCAACCGGCTCGGCGGCGTTCGAGCCTCCGCGGGCACGGATCACGGCCGGGCTGTCCGATGGTCTCTTGATGAGCTCGGTCAGAGCCCTCCAATGAAGATTCGGCCGACGCGCATCGAGGAGCCACGGGAGGGGATCGCCACGTAATGACTCCCAGGGTTGATCGCAGGCCTTCACCGTGGTCGCCGCATCAACTCAGATCCGCCCGGCACGACGCTGTTGAATAGTGTGCCGCAACACGCGAAGCGCCCCGTCGATGCGCGTGATTCTACGGTTTCGGGCTTGGAGGGCCGGTTGATCGTTGAGGTCAACCTGCTCGCCGCGCGTCTCGCGGAGCCTCTTGTCGAGCTCGAACTCGAGAGTCGTCATCTGGTCTACGCTCAGGCGCTTGAGGGACACCTGAGATACCAGTGTGTAACCGTCACAGATCTGCCGTGCCATCGCCGGCGCCGATCCTCCCTGGTAGCTTCCCATCTGCACCTCCACTAACCCGGCCTTCTCACCGGGTGTCTACTGCGGGCGGCGGATGACAGCGATCTGTCGTGCTTTTCGCAAATCGTGCTCCTCGACGTAGTGCTACTACGCCTGCGTCGCCCGATCCGCGAAATACCCAACATCTCACTACCCTTCGCCGCCCTCGTCGCGAAACCCGGTGAGAAGACCGGGCTAACAATTCCAGTGTAACCGACGGTCACTCGCCCACTCGGTGATCAGCCGACAGAGGGCTGGCGAGTTGGTTGCTGGCCACTGATTACTGGTCACTGGTTGCACGGGCGGACCGCAGGGCGCCCTGCCGGTATTCGACAACATCATTCGCCCGCGAGGCGAGCTCGCGATCCGGGGTCAGCCAGATTGCCGTGCGACCCACCGACGCCCGGACCACCGCCGCCCGCCAGAGCTCGCCCCGGACGGCGTTGACCCACGGCATCGGGTCGACAACGACGAGGATGCGGTAGGACGACGGAATGACCCGCGCCGCCTGCACGAGCATGCGGTGGTACGGAGTCAGCGGAGCCCCGTCGACTTCGAGATGGCGATCACCCAACGCATCAACGACTTCTTCGAGAGAGCAGGCTTCCCTGATTGCCGCGAGGGCAGCACGATCGAGTCCGGTTTCGGCGAGGGGCGTCAGATTGGCGACCAGCGCTCCGGGCACGAAGTCCTCGCCGGGAGCGACCAATGCCACCAGCCGCTCCCCTGCTTCGGGAGGCGACCCATCGATCATCACCTGCCCTGACAGGGGCGGGCGACGACCGGTCACGACTTCAGCGAACGCTGCCGCCTCTGCCGGTGAATCACAGAGGATCGCGATCGACTCGCCGGCTCGAAGATCGAGATTGATCGGGACCGTTCGAGGCAGAGAATCGTCTCCCGGCACCACAATGTCCCTCAGACTCACGGTGCCGCGGATGTCGCGGCCAGGCGGACTCGGTTGGGAACGATCCTGTGTTGGGGAGGAGAATCGAGCAATTCGCTGGGCGAAGAAGATCAGGATGGCGGGCGCCAACCACCCGCCGCTGTCCAACGCCACGAGTCGAGGCTCGAGCACGAAGGCCATGCCCCATCCCAGGATGGCCAGCAAATCTGCAACGTCCGGGCGGCTGAGGTTTCGCCTCCCGACGGTCAGTGCGACGGCCACCACCAGGGCGGCCAGAAGGACCCAACTGAAGGTCAGCTCCCAGCCCCCTTCGAACAGGAGAAATCCCGCTGCCGAGCCGATGACCACCACGCTTGACCACGGTTCGGTCGCGCGCCTCCTGTCGACCGAGCGATGAACTGCAAGTGCCGCAGCGGTGATCACTGGAGCCAGGTTCGGTCTCCACCAAGCGACCCAGGGCAGCGCCGCGAACAGGGCCGCGTGGCACCATCCGGCGACCACGGTCCAAGGCAAATTCACGGGCCGATGGTACCCCGGCAAGGCTGCCGTACCAAGCATCAATGGGAAAGCTTGAAGGACTCGATCTGCCGCAACTCGACGATCTTCTCGACGAGGAAGAGCACATCACCCGGGATTCCGTACGGTCGTGGGTGGACGAACGGGTACTGCCCCACATCCAAGAATGGGGGTGAAACTGTCACTTCCTACACGCGCTGACGGACTCGCTTACAGAGCACACGTCCAGAACCATGACGGAAGATGGAATCACAACCAGCCCTACTGATTGCAGGGGAAACCTTTTCTCAATTCCTGCGTATAAGACGGTTGAACAGATGGGTCGAAGAGGCGGGCCCGGCGCCCCCCAGCGCCACACAACAACGACCTCTATCAAACTCCTCCTTTTTTGGCTCCTCCCCCGGGAGCCAACTTTTTTCGCACTGAATTTTCGTGCTGACTGGTATCCTCGACGCCGTGGACTGGATCGTCTCACTGACCCCCGAAGCTGTAGCCGACCCGACGGCGGCACTCGCCGATCCGCCGCCCGGTGCGACGATTGTCGAATTACGTCTCGACCGTTTCCCAGGCATCGATATCCAGTCTGCCGTGACCTCCTGCCCGCTCCCCGTGCTGGCGACCTTACGTTCCCGGACCGAGGGCGGCGAAGGGCCGAACGATCCCGCTGCCCGGTTGGAAATCCTCAGTGCGGCTCGTGACTCGGGCGCGGCCCTGCTCGACCTCGAGTTCGAGCGTGATGCCCCGTTGATCCGAAAACTGGGCCTGACCCCCGAGCAAACCGTCCTGTCTTGGCACGATCCATCGGGAACCCCTGACGGACTTGCTGATATCACCGAGCGGATGAGCGAGAACTCGGCTCGCTGGATCAAGGTCGTACCGTTGGCGAACAGCGTACGAGATCTCGTTTCGGTTCTCGAACTTCATGGGCGATTCAACCGCGGTCCGCACCGGGATCGACGACTGATCACCTTTGCCATGGGTGGGCCCGGTCTCGCGAGTCGGTATCTCGCTTCCCTCTTCGGCCCTCCGATCGGATTCGCCGCATGGAATGATGAGGGCCCGGCAGCGCCCGCGCAGATCACGATCGACCAGACTGAGGCCGTTATCTCTCACCTGCACGGCCCACCTCAGCGTATGTACGGCGTCGTCGGCGCCGATGTAGCCAACAGCCTCAGTCCGGTTCTCCACTCGGCCGGCTACCGAAGCCTCGATCTTCCCTACCTGCTGCTGCCGATATCGGTCCCCGACGCCGCCGAAACGCTCGAGCTCTTCGGCCCTCGAGGCTCTACACCGTTCGATCGAGTCGGCCTCGAACCGTGGGGATGGGCGGTGACCACACCGTTCAAGGCGGACGCCGCTGCGGCAGCGGACCGACACGCGCCGAGGGTTCTGCGGGCCGGTGCGGCCAATACCTTGATCCTCGGGGAACAGGACGTGCTCGCCGAGAACACGGACGCTGACGGTATCGTCGGTTCGTTGGTCGCCCTCGGAGTCGATCCCCGGGGTCGAAAGGCAGTTGTCCAGGGAACTGGCGGCGCAGCACGCGGCGCGGCCGTTGGACTCCACCTCGCAGGCGCGGACGTATTCTTGCGCGGCCGATCAGCCGAAAAGACCCGGGAGACGGCGGAGATGATGGATATCGGATGGCAGGATCCGGCAGAAAGCTGCCCGGATGGGGCGATTCTCGTCAACGCCACCCCCGTCGGTTGCGAACCCGACGAAGAGGGACCTTTTTCAGAGGACGAGATCAGCAGGGCGGCGGCGGTCGTCGACATGGTGTATGCCGATCATCTGACCCACCTGATTCGCTGTGCCACGGATGCAGATGTGCCGGCAGCCGACGGGCGCGATGTCCTCCTTCACCAGGGCATCGCTCAGTTCGCGGCCTTTACGCAGCGAGTCCCACCCAAGGATGAAATGCGGGCCGCGCTGACGCGATGAGCAGAGGGGACCAGGAGAAGAGGAAAAAGCCGACACACCACGCCCCCGGATTCCTCCCCACCTGTTCCTCCTTCACTTCTCGGCTAGCGATAGGAGCAGCAGCGCGAGGCTTTGTGGCGAGTCCTACAGGATGCCGACGGCCCTGCGAACGTCGTCCATCAGTGGGGCAACCGTCTCGCGGGCCTTCTCGGCGCCGGCGGCAAGGATTCGGTCGACCTCTGCAGGATCATCACTGAGTTCCTCATATCGTACCCGTGCTTTTCCAAAGGTGACGAGGTAGTAGTCGAAGAGTCGCTTCTTCATGTCCCCATAACCAACGCCACCCTCTGCAAAGGCCTGTTCCACCCAGCCGCGCTCCGACTCATCCGGCGCGAAAACCCTGAGGAGCTGATACAGGGCGTTGTCCTCGGTGGGCTTCGGCTCCTCGACCGGGGTGGAGTCCGTCACGATCGACATGATCTTCTTGCGAATCGGTTTCTCCGGGCCGAAGATATCGATCGTATTCTCGTACGATTTGCTCATCTTGCGACCGTCGAGGCCAGGCACGACCGCCACCTCATCGAGGATCAGCGGCTCCGGAAGGACGAATGGCTCCGCACCATAGGTATTGTGAAATGAGGCCGCCACATCCCGGGTTACCTCGAGGTGCTGTTTCTGGTCCTTTCCGACCGGCACCATGTCGCTCTTGACAATGAGAATGTCCGCCGCCATCAGCACGGGGTAGGCAAAAAGACCGTGATTCGGAATCACCCCCTGCGCTACTTTGTCCTTGAAGGAATGACAACGTTGCAGCAAACCCATCGATGTGACAGTCGAGAGGTACCAGCTCAATTCGGTGACCTCGGGCAGATCTGACTGGCGGTAAATCACGGAGCGAGAGGGGTCGAGGCCTAGGGCGAGAAAACCGGTCGCCAGATCACCCACCAGACCTCGGAGGCGCTCGGGATCCTGGACGGTCGTGAGGGCGTGCAGGTCTGCGAGGAAGTAGTAACACTCGTGCTCTTCCTGCAGCTTCAGGAACTGGCGGACCGCTCCAAAATAGTTCCCGATGTGAAGGTTGCCGGAAGGCTGGACTCCGGACAGTACACGCATGAATCCTCCCCGTCAGCGGAAGATAGTAACACCCGGACAGAAAAAACCCGGCCGGGTTTGCCACCGGCCGGGGTCTCGATCAGGAATCAACCGAGGCTTCGATCACCCATCGTTGCCGATGGCTTCAGTCGGGCACGACTCCAATGCTTCTTCCATCAGCTCAGTTTCTTCGTCGTTTTCGGGCTGCTTGGAGACGTAGGAGTACCCCTCGTCTTCGTTTGCCTCGAAATTATTCGGCGCCGTCGTTCGGCAGACGTCGCAATCGATGCAGTTCGAATCCACGTACCACGCTCCGGGTACGTTGTCAGCAAGCTTGTCATCAGGGTCAGCCATCTTGCTCTCCTTTCAGGCGGGTTTCCCGCACGTCCGCGGGATGATACCACCCGCTCGATTCTTGTCAATTCGCGAGTTGAGACTTCTCACCGTGGGGGAATCTCAACAGGGCGACGATTCAACGTCGGATACGATCCAGCGTTCGATTTCGCTTCTCCCGACGGCCACTGGCAATCGACGTTGTATGGATACGCAAACAGCGGCAGGACCGCGGTCGGATCCTGGGTCACATTATCGATCAGGGTCCCGTAGACCGTCATTCCGACAACCGGTTCGCTGCTGCCGGAGGTCCAACGAAGGACCGAGACCCTGAGCAAAGTGTCTTCAGGGACCGATCCGAAGCCGAAAATGGAAAACACCCTGTCGTACTGGACGTGCGATGCCGGAGGCATCTCGACGATTCTCGAGATCTGGTTCCCGTCCACGTCGAGATAGGGTTCGCCATCACCCCGGAACGGCTGCAGCAGGAGCGTGATCGAGGTCAACGGGTCGGAGGCGTTGACGATGCCGAGGTTGAAGCGCATATCCCCGTTCTCGTAACCGCCGGTGACAATCTGGAAATTGAAGTCACCGTTCTCGCCCATCGCGGACGGATCTGCAAGGTTGTACCAGGCTACGCCAGGCAGGGTCTGGCCAAAGGTCCCG
>JAJDNM010000098.1 GCA_022340665.1 Acidobacteriota bacterium
CCCGTACCACCCTCGTCATCGGCCAACAGCTGATCGGGCGGAAACGGATGCAGCAATTCGCGCCGCTGGGGTTCGAGACCGGACGCGCGGAGCATCAGCTCCAGAGTCTCCGGCAGCAACGGCCGGGCGTGAGTCGGATCCTGCCAATAGAGGGACGCTCCAACCCTGACGGTGTGGGGATTGGGGCATTCGGCAATGAGCAACCCCCCGCTCTTCAAGACTCGCCAAACCTCAGAAAGAACCGCCGCCAGGTGGGTCGGTTGCAGGTGCTCGAATAGATGAAATGCGGTGACTGCGCCGCAGCTTTCCGGCTCGAGGCCACGCAGGATCTCGAGGACGTCACCCTCGGTAACCCCGAGACCTCGCCTCTGTGCCGCCTCGGCGAGAGCGGAGTCGCCTTCGACTCCCATCGCCTCGACGCCAGCCTCTCGCAGCATCAACAAGAGTTCTCCCCGGCCGCTTCCGAGATCGAGAACCGGTGCGGAACTCTGGAGGTCGGGCAGATACCGGTCGAGCCGATGCACGATCTCCTCTTCGCTCCCGCGAAAGCTCTCGAGCAACCGGGGTTGGATGTCGGTGAGGGCTTCGGCGAGCCGATCGTCGCCGATGGGGGAACTAGACACCGGCAACGCCTCTCCGCGCAACGATCGCTCGGCAAGCGACGCGACCTCTTCCAGCTCTTCGGCAAGACGATCGAGGAGAGCGTCCGATCGCGCGACCGCAGCGGGCACCACACCGTCCCTCAGCCGATTGACCTCTGAGGACACCTCACGCAGGCCGTCCTCGAGGATATCAACGCGTTTCTCCAATGGATCCAGCCTTCGGTCGCGGGTTTCGGCCAGTTCCTTTTGAATCGTCTGAATGGCGACGCTGATTCGCTCTTCGGCTCGCTGCTGATCCGCCCGCTGATTGTCGAGCCGCCGCTGGAGCCCCCAAGGAGTCAGTCGGTACACGGACTTTACCCAGCGGTGAAAGGGGCTTTCATCGTTCCCGTCGTCTCGCGTCGGGTGGGGAGGCGCGGCGCGGTCGTCGCCGCTCATTGTTTATTCGGCAGTCGTCGCGGTTTCAGGGCCTTCCTCGGCACCTGAAGGTTCCTCGGAAACGGTGGGCTTCTCAGTGCTTTCCGTCGTTGCCTCGGGTTCGGGTTCGTCCCTCGTCTCCTCGACGGTTGCCTCGGGCAGGATTTTGGCGTCAGCGGAGACGTCCTCGTCAGCCACCTCGAGCCTGCCTTCGGCAACGAATTCGGGTGCGATCGCGTCCGGATCTTCACCCGGGCGAACGACCCTGACCGGCAGCGTCACGCTGATATCGCGGTGGATATTCACCTCTACGTCATAAGCACCGAGCTCCTTGATCGGGTGCTCGAGCAGGATTCTCTTGCGGTCGAGATCGAAACCCCGCTCCTGCAGCTCGTGATGGATGTCGGCGATGCTCACCGAACCGAAGAGCACGTCCTTTTCGCCCGCGCGGCGCTCGAACGCGAGCTTGGTTCCGTCAAGATCGGAGGCGAGTTTCTCTCCCGCCGAGCGACGTTCGAGATCCATCTCCTCCCATTTATTCTGTTCCTGTTCGAACTGTCGTCGGTTGCCTGGAGTGTCGTGATAGGCGAGCCCCTTGGGCAGCAGGTAGTTGTTTGCGTAGCCGGGTTTCACCTCCACCGATTCACCTCGCTCGCCGAGATGCTCGATGTAATCATTGAGAATCACCTTCATTTCATCCTCCGTTGTTGTCAGGCTGGGGCCGCAGCGGGTGGAAGCTGTCGGCCACTCCGAGCGCTGCAACCAGCAGCGGCATCGGTCCTTGCACACACAGTAGAACAACACCCCAGCGCACGAGCCAGCCTCTCCCAATCCAGCGCGCGAGGTGGGCACGAATCATAGCTAAACCCTGGACAAAATACAATATGAGCACTACCACCAGGAGATTGATCGCAGCCCATCGCGCGATTCCACTGAGCAGTAGCGTGCCGACTCCGCCAATTACGAATGCGGCTGCTAGCCAATCGTCGTTTCGATAAGCCTCGAAATCTCCGACTTCGACCGGCAGTCCGAGAACGGGAAGTCGCGGCCGTACCCAGAACAGGACCGCCACCAGATAGGCGACGGGTACGCTAGGCAACACCCAGGAAGCAGCCTGTTCCGCAGCGTCGAGAACCAGCTCGGCGCTTCCCTCCGTCAGACCCCACGCCGAGTAGAGCTCGCCGATTTCCTCCGACGACGATCGCATCCACGCGGCGACAGCTTCCATGGGCGTGTGTGGAGAAGCGACGGATGCAACCACCGCGAGAGTGCCAATCAATCCGATAATCGTAGCCACAGCAACCCAGCGGCCTTCGCTCCATTTCGCCCGCGTCCACAGGTCTACTGTCGCCGAAGGCACCACAACCAACAGCGAATAGGCAGCGAGGAGTGGGAGCCCGATCCCTGCAAATCCCGCCATCGCCGCCACCGCGAGCAGCGCGGCCGGGGGGCCCCACGCCCTGAATCCGGGCGTGCCGCCCGACTGGAAGTGGAGGACCGGCAGGCACCCGAGGGGCGCAATCAATAACCCGAATAACGGAATGACGAACAGGGCCCCAACCAGCAGAAGACCCACCAATCCGGAAGCTGCTGCCCCGAGGCGGGGAATCTTCGGCCGCGGGCTTTGCTCATCCGTCTGAACGGATTTTTCGCTCGTCATCTCTTATCGCTGGCCGCGACAGGCCAGAAGACGGGTTCGTCAGGCGCCCGTGTAGGGCAACAGCGCCATAAACCGTGCCCTCTTTACCGCACGGGTCAACTTGTGTTGAAACGCGGGGCGCGTTCCGGTCACTCGGCGCGGCAGAATCTTGCCGTTTGTCGGCGTGTACTCGCGCAAAAGATCGACATCCTTGTAGTCGATGTAATTGATTTTTTCGACCGTGAATCGGCAGACCTTGACGCGACGACGGAAACGTTTCCTGTTCGGTCTCATTGCACCCTCCTCAGCCTTCGTCCGCCGCGCTCTCGGCCTTCGCCGCGGCCCTGGCCGCCTTCTTCGCGGCCCGCTCCTTGTACTTGGCGTCCATCTTGCGCTTGCGGCGCAATTCCCGATCCATGTTGAGGATCAGGGAACGCATCACCGCATCGTTGGTCCGCATCTCGAAATTGAGGGGTTCGAGAGCGTCTCCATCGACATTGAACAGCCAGAAATGATATACGCCGTAGTTTTTCTTGGCGATCGGATAAGCGAGCTGGCGCCGGCCCCAGGCGTCCTTTTCGGCCACCTCGCCGCCGGCTTTGGTGATGATGCCCTCGAGGCGCTCCAGGGTCGCCGTCTCTTCCTCGGGCGGGATCTCGGGGTCGATGATGACCCCCAATTCATACAATGGCATGTCGTTCTCCTCTCGGCCTTCGGCTCGGGAACGTGGTCCGGAGCAAGGAGTTGTTTTCCCGGACGAGCCGGGAACCCGTAGTTTACGGATTTTTCGTCAAAAATCAAGGTCTTGGGCCTGAGGCTTGGGGCTCGGGACCTGGGGTTATCCGGATTCAAGCCTCAAGCCACAGGTCTCAAGCCTCGGGTGGGTGGGCGGGGGAACCCGATAACCCGTTCAACCGTGTGTGGGTGGGCGGTCAGTAATCGTGCGTCCCCATGTGCACAGGGACGCCGAACTTCTCCTCGAGCACGCTGGTGACGCCTTCGACGTTCATCGGGCAGCTCATCAACGCCGTGGCCTTATTGACGCAGGTGCCGAAGTAGATCTCGTCGACTTCGACGCCGAGGCTTTCGAGCACCGTCATCTGGAGGTCGACTCGAGGCACCACAAGACCGGGGCAGTCACCACAGCTGGTCTTGAAGACAATCCTCACGTCACCCTGATCCTCGAAGACGAAGGTATTCTCGTTGACAGCCTTGAAGCACTTGGCGCAGCCGATACAGCTCGCATCCTGAATCCGTTCGCAGTAGATCATGCCGATGCGCTTGGCCATGGTTGCCTCCCTGTGTTGTTCGACAGTTGGATCGTAAGTCATTTGTTTTAAGATAGAAAACTGCTCAAATGATCACTGGAGCAGACGGGAGGCGACGGTCATTCGGCAAAACGGCAATACGGCTCCACAGACTCTGGGCGGGTTGGTGGGCCGAATGGCCGCGGGTGGGCGGTTGGGGAAAGCCGTAAGGCCGTCGAGCCCTTCGACGAAAGCGGGAACGGGATCGGACGCGCTAGCGAAGGCCCGTCGGAAAGCCCTCCGGGGGATGGTCATACTCGACGCCCGATTCACCCTTCACGACATTCCCCATCGGAAAGCCAGGACAGCCCTGTTCGCGGAGGACCCGCAGCACCTGTTCAAGCTTTCTAGGTGGGACGACCAGGACCATGCCCACACCGAGATTGAAGGTCCGCCACATGTCGTCCTCCGGCACCTCGCCTTTCTCCCTCAGGAAGGAGAAGACCGGAGGTATCTCCCAAGCCCCGACCTTGATGACCGATTTCAGGCCATCGGACATCACCCTCGGCAGGTTGTCTGTCAGCCCCCCCCCTGTGATGTGTGCAATCGAGTGAACCCACTGCTCTTCGAGCAGCGGCCACACGGGTTCGAGGTAGCAGCGGTGAACGGCCAGCAGTTCCTCCGCGACTGACCGACCGAGCTCCTGCACGACCGTGTCGGAATCCAGATCGAGCTGCTCGAAGAACACCTTGCGCGCCAGCGAGTAGCCGTTGGTGTGAAGGCCCGATGCCGGCAGGCCGACCAGCACATCGCCCTCCATTACCGCCGAACCATCCAGAATCCGCTTTCGATCGACCAAGCCGACGATGAAGCCGGCCAGATCGTACTCCCCGTCGCTGTAGAAACCGGGCATCTCGGCGGTCTCGCCACCGAGCAGGGCAATGTTGTGATCCGAACACGCAGCTGCGACCCCTCCGATGACATCGGCGACGGTGTCGGGATCGAGGCGCCCGGTCGCGAGATAGTCGAGGAAGAACAGTGGCCGCGCACCCTGGACCAGGATGTCGTTGATGCAATGGTGGACCAGGTCGCGGCCAACCGTAGTGTGGCGCCCGGAGAGAAATGCGATCTTGAGCTTGGTGCCGACACCGTCCGCCGAGGCGACCAGGACAGGCTCCTTGAGACCCTTGATCGGCACCCGGAAGAGACCGCCGAACGCCCCCTGATCCGATAGCACATCGGAGGAATAGGTGTTGCGGACCATTTTCTTGATCTGTGCCAAGGCCTGGTCCTGAGCGTCGATATCGACTCCGGCATCGCGATATGTGGTCATGCGTAGCTCCGTTCCCGTTCCCGCTCGCGTTCCCGTTCCCGCATCGGATCGTTTCGACGAGGAGAACGAACCCGTTGATCAGAGACCATATCCGGGGGTTTGCGGGCAGGCAAGAGCGGGATCGATACTTTTTTCGGGATCGGGATCGGGATCGGACGGAGACTGGCACTCCACGTCCATTCCTGCTACAAACTGTCCATGCCGTTGCTGCGACGATTTCGAAGCTACAACCTCTCCCCCACCACACTCCACCATCTGCTCGACATCGCAAAACAGGCCGTCGGTCATGAGATCCAGAACCTCGAGGCCGAGTACTGTTTCTATATCGAATCTACCCGTGATCTCCGCAACGAAGAACTGCAGGTGCTCGACTGGCTGTTGGCCGAAACCTTCGAGCACGAACGGTACGGCCTGGCCAGCTTCCTGGACGACCGGCTGGGTGAGATCCTCGAGGTCGGACCTCGGATGACCTTCACCACCGCCTGGTCCACGAACGCTGTTTCGATCTGCCACGCTTGCGGCCTTGATGGGATCCGACGCATCGAGCGGTCCCGACGCTACCTCCTGCAGCCGCGGGGCTTGCTCGCTGATGACGTGCGATCGATGATCCTCGACGCCGTCCATGACCGCATGACCGAATGCCTCTACCCCGAGCCACTCACCGATTTCGATTCCGGCGCCAACCCCGCACCGGTCACCACTGTCCCGGTGATGGCCAATGGGCGGGCGGCACTCGAACGCATCAATGACGAACTTGGCCTCGCTTTCGATGACTGGGACCTCGACTTCTACACCACACTGTTTCGCGACCGCATTGGCCGCGACCCGACAGACGTCGAGTGTTTCGACATCGCCCAGTCCAACAGCGAGCACTCCCGACATTGGTTCTTCAAGGGGCGCCTGGTCATCGACAGCGAGGAAATGCCAAAACACCTTTTTCAGGTGGTTCGCGAACCCTACGAGGCCAACCCGAAAAACAGCGTCATCGCGTTCCACGACAACTCGAGTGCGATACAGGGCTTTCCGGTCACTGCTCTGGTCAGTGCCGATCCCGAAGCCCCCTCGCTGCTGGTCGGCCGCACCTTCGTTCTCGATATCACCTTCACCGCAGAAACCCACAATTTCCCGTCCGGCGTCGCGCCCTTCCCGGGTGCCGAGACAGGCACTGGAGGCCGGATACGCGATGTTCACGCGACCGGACGTGGAGCTCTGGTGGTGGCGGGCACCGCCGCCTATTGCGTCGGCAACCTCAGGTTGCCCGGATACGAGCTCGCTTGGGAAGATCCAGGTTTTGCCTATCCGCCCAATCTCGCCCCTCCCCTGGCCATCGAGATCGAAGCCTCGAACGGCGCCTCGGACTACGGCAACAAGTTCGGCGAGCCCGTGATCACAGGCTTCACCCGGTCCGCGGGACTGCGGCTTCCCAACGGCGAACGCCGCGAGTGGATCAAACCGATCATGTTCTCCGGCGGCATCGGCCAGATCGACGCCCAACACACTGAAAAAGGGAAGCCCGAGCCGGATATGTGGGTCGTCAAGATCGGCGGACCCGCCTACCGTATCGGCATGGGCGGAGGCGCCGCCTCGAGCATGGTGCATGGTGACAACCCGGAACATCTCGATTTCAACGCCGTGCAGCGTGGCGATGCGGAGATGGAGCAGAAGGTCAATCGCGTGATCCGCGCCTGTTCGGAGCTCGGCGCACGAAACCCGATCGTAAGCATTCATGACCAGGGGGCAGGCGGGAACTGCAACGTACTGAAGGAAATCGTCGAACCCGCCGGAGCTCGGCTGGAGATCCGCGAAATTCCGATCGGCGACGACAGCCTGTCGGTTCTCGAGATCTGGGGTGCCGAGTACCAGGAAAACGACGCCCTGCTCCTGCAGCCCAGCGACGAGGCGATGTTCCGCGATTTGTGCGA
Source organism: Acidobacteriota bacterium (assembly GCA_022340665.1). Taxonomy (NCBI): domain Bacteria; kingdom Pseudomonadati; phylum Acidobacteriota; species Acidobacteriota bacterium. The sequence goes on from JAJDNM010000098.1 coordinate 7,161, forward strand.
ACGAGAACGGGTACCCGTGTCGTTCGTCGGGCGGGTCACCGGCGACGGTCGGGTGATTCTGCACGACGAGAGGGACGACTCGACTCCGGTAGACCTCGTTCTCGACGACATTCTCGGTGAGGTTCCCCAGAAGACGTTCGAGATCGAGCGGGTGCCCTTGGTCGCCGAGCCTCTTCAACTGCCGAGCCAGATCACTGTTGAATGGGCGCTCGACCGGGTTTTGCGGTTGCTGTCGGTGGGTTCGAAAAGATTCCTCACTACCAAGGTCGACCGCAGCGTCAGTGGTCTGATCGCCCAGCAGCAGTGTTCGGGGCCTTTGCAGCTCACCGTCTCTGATGTCGCGGTTATTGCCCAAAGTCACTTCGGCAACACCGGTGCGGCAACCGCGATCGGAGAACAACCGATGAAGGGGCTCCTCGATCCGGCGGCGATGGCACGTCTCGCGGTCGGGGAAGCCCTCACCAATCTCGTCTGGGCAAGGGCGACATCTCTGGAAAACGTGCGTTGCTCGGCCAACTGGATGTGGGCGGCCAAACTTCCCGGTGAGGGGGCTGCCCTGTACGACGCAGCGGTCGCCATGCGCGACATCATGATCGAGCTGGGAATTGCGGTTGATGGAGGCAAGGACAGCCTGTCGATGGCGGCGCGAGCCCCCCTTCCTGCGGGCGGCGAGGAGGTCGTCAAGGCCCCCGGCTCCCTGGTGATTTCGGCGTACGTGAGCTGTCCCGACATCACCCAGACGGTGACACCCGACCTGGAGCTTCCCGGCCGCGGCCGGTTGCTTCTGATCGACCTCGGCGGTGGTCGATTCCGAACCGGTGGGACGGCGCTGGCACAGGTGTTCTCGCAGATCGGCGACACTCCACCGGACGTAGATGACCCTGCCTTGCTGGCGCGCGCATTCAAGGCAATTCAGGAGTTGATCGCGGTGCGCCTTGTGACCGCGGGCCATGACCGATCGGACGGCGGATTGATCACCACTCTCCTCGAAATGGCGTTTGCCGGCAACTGTGGCATCGACATCGCGTTGCGCGGTATCTCGGGCGTCGATCCGATCTCGCACCTGTTCTCGGAGGAGCTCGGTATGGTGATCGAGGTGGACGAGTGCGAGACCGAAACCGCACTTGAGGTCTTCCGCTCTGCCGATGTTCCGTGCGAAGTCATCGGACGCACCGTTGTCGAACCCGATGTCCGCATCGCGGTCGGCGGAATCGAGGTGCTCGCCGCTGACATGAGAGATCTCCGCGATCTCTGGGAAGCTACATCCTTCCGACTCGAGCTCGAGCAGGCGAATCCCGACTGTGTGGGATTGGAGAGGGACGGGCTTCGCCTTCGCACCGCGCCACCGTACGCACTGTCTTTCATTCCCCAGCCCACGCCAACGACGATCATGACAAACAAATCTAAGATCCCGGTCGCCGTACTGCGCGAAGAGGGCTCGAACGGAGACCGCGAAATGGCGGCGACGTTTCTCGCCGCTGGATTCGATCCGTGGGACGTCGCCATGTCCGATTTGCTGAATGGCGCCGTCACCCTGGACCGTTTTCGGGGTTTGGTGGCGGTCGGCGGGTTCGCTCATGCGGACGTCCTCGATGCCGCCAAAGGGTGGGCGGCCTCAATTCGATTCAACCAGGAGCTGTTGTCGCAGTTTGGCGCCTTCATCGATCGCGCGGATACCTTCAGCCTCGGTGTCTGCAACGGTTGCCAGCTGCTCGCGCTGCTCGGTCTGGTGCCGTGGCGCGGCCTCGAAGACCAGTTGCAGCCGCGCTTTATAAGAAACTCTTCTGGGAGATTCGAATCACGTTTTGCGACCGTCACAATCCGCCCGAGTCCGGCCGTCATGCTGCGCGGCATGGAGGGCTCGACGCTTGGTATTTGGTGTGCCCATGGCGAGGGCCGCGCCTTTTTCCCAGATGAAGAAGTCCTGAGGAAGGTGATTTCCAATGATCTCGCCCCTCTCCGGTTCACCGATGACAGCGGCGAGATTACCGAGAAGTATCCGCACAACCCGAACGGCTCTCCAAAAGGCATCGCGGGCATCTGTTCGTCCGACGGCCGCCACCTGGCGATGATGCCTCACCCCGAGCGCACTGCCACTCTGTGGCACTGGGGCTGGATGCCCCGAGATTGGCGTGAGCACCTCGAGGCGTCACCGTGGCTCAAGATGTTCCAGAACGCCAGGGAGTGGTGCGAGACCTGTTGAAGCCAGCCGTGCGATTCTCGGCTCGAGCCGGAATCTTCAGGTTCCGTTCGTTCCCGCTGACGGAATCTGCCGACGTTCGAATCTGACGCCTGACCCGTCCAGGAAGGCCCGGAACATCTCCTCGCGGGTGACTGCGCCGACCAGCACCCCATTTCCGACGGCGCTGCGGAGTCCATCGCGGACGAGATTCGGGCAGTTGTTCTCGGCCGAAAGGTGCATGCCGACGACCGCTTTGAGTGTGCTGGAGCTCACTCTGTCCACCGCCTCACAACTCTGATGGTTGGAGAGGTGCCCGGTGCGGGAGTCGATGCGCTGCTTGAGGTGCCATGGGTAGGGGCCATGGCGGAGCATATCTTTGTCGTGATTGGTCTCGAGAAATAGCAGTTCGCAGCCTTGAAGCCGTTGTTCGAGGAGTTGTGTGACGATGCCGGTGTCGGTGCACAGGGCGGCACTGTGTTCGCCATCGTCGAACACATAGGCAACCGCTTCGGCCGCGTCGTGAGACGTTGCGACCGGCGTGACCCTGAAAGCACCGAATCGTCGTGTTCTGCCCGAATACAGCTCTCCGCCACCGACGCTGCGCACATCGATCTTCGACCATGTGCCGGGAGTGGTCCAGACCGGCGCTGCGTGATGGCGACGGAGATAGACATCGAGGCCGCGAACGTGGTCGGAGTGTTCGTGAGTGAGGAGGATCGCGTCGATCTCGTCCGGCGCCTTTCCGAACGCCTCGAGCCGCTTACTCACCTGCAGGGCCGAGATGCCGACATCGACCAGAATCGAAGTTTCTCCCGAACAAATCAACACGGCGTTGCCCGAGGAACCGGAGGCGAGGACCAGAATCTCCACCGTCAAGCTCCGGTCGATCCGAAGCCGCCGTCGCCACGGTTTGAAACGCTCAAGATATCAGATTCGGTAAACAGCGCTCGGACCACCGGCGTGATCAGGAGCTGTGCAATTCGGTCCCCCCGGTGAATCGAAACCGGTTCGCCGCCGAGATTGACCATCAGCACCTTGAGCTCGCCACGGTAGTCACTATCAATTGTCCCTGGCGCGTTGACGATGGTCAGCCCGACCTTGATCGCGAGACCTGAACGCGGCCGCACCTGGCCCTCGTACCCATGCGGAATCTCCACTGCCAGGCCGGTCGGGACCGCTGTGCGTTCTCCCGGCACGAGAACCAGCTCCGCGTCCACCGCCGCACGAAGGTCCGCTCCGGCCGCACCGTCGGTGGCGTAAGTCGGGAGGGGCAATCCTTCCCCGTGCGGAAGTCGTTGGATTCGGACCTCGATCGTCACGAGTGGATCATACGCGATCACGAATTCGGACCGCGAATCCGGTGCAACGTTTTACGATGGAACGTTCAACGTTGTAATACGGCAACAGCTTGCTGCATCTCGTCGCACACCGAGTTCTCAACGTTCTAACGTTTCAACATTCTAACGTTTTTACCTACGCGACGCGCGTCGCCGCACCTTCCGGACCGCACACAGCGGATGCACGGTGGTCATCGCGCAAGATTTCCGCGGCCAGGCGCCGAACATCAGCACGCGTGACTGCCTCGAGCTCATGGCATGCCACTTCCGGATCGAACCTGCGTCCCCTCTCGAGCAACTCACCGACGTCGAGCGAGCACCGGGCCGCCGGTGACTCCATGTCCATTCGCAAGCCTCGCAAGATGCCCTCCTTCGCGACTTCGACCTCCTCCTCTCCCAGGTCGCGCACGATTCGCGCGAGCTCATCGAGGACCAGCCGCCAGGAATCCGAAAACGCGTGCGGGGCGCACGCCCACCCGATCTCGAGAAAGCCACCGAGACGCCAGGCGACAGGAGTGGACCATATATCGTAGGTCAGCCCCTCCTCCTCTCGCAGGCGTTGGAAAAGGCGGCTCGAAGCGCCGTCGCCGAGGGTTCGATTGAGAACCGCAAGGGCCGAAATCCTGGGATCCGACACAGCCAGGGCTTTGAAGGCGAGACGCGCATGAACCTGATCCGTCCCTGCCCGGCTCAGCTCGACGTGGGCGCCACTCCAGGAGAGAGACGGAAGTTCGGGCACGGTCGGAGGGCGGCTGAGAGGCAGGGCTGATAGCCGATCGGCGACCTCCAGTGAATCCACATCTCCGGCAACCGCAGCCACCATGTACCCTGGGCGCACGAGCGACGCATGGTGCTGTTTCAGAGCTTCAGGTGTGATGGCCTCGAGGGTTTCGAGAGTGCCGATCACCGGTCGAGCCAACGGATGATCGCCCCATGCAGCCTTCAGGAGTGCTTCACCCACCTTCTCCGCCGGATCGTCGGCTACGAGCTCGAGTTCGGCGCGAGTTACTCGGCGTTCGAGGTCTACATCTTCGGGCTCGAAGGTCGGGCTGAGTACGGCGTCAACCAGAAGGTCGAGGGCATCGTCCAGTGCGTCCGCGGTGGTGTTGACACTGATGCCCATCATCTCGGAGCCTGTCCACGCATCGACCTCGCCACCGAGGCGGTCGACGGTGAGCGCCAGCGAGTGGCGATCGTGCTTGCCGCACGCTCGAAGCGTCAGGTGCTCGACGAGATGGGTCGCTCCGGCAATCGGCTGCGGGTCGTGGGCCGCACCACGCGTGATCCACACGCCGGCGGCTACGGTCTCACGACCGGGCATTGATTGCAGCAGCAACGCGGGAGTCGCACGATCCGACACAGCGGCAGAGTCTACTACATCGTTCGATTGCACGAAATGGCCTGCCGGTAGGAGAGAATCAGTATTGTGGCGTGCCGGTGGGGCGTGGGGTATTGCCGGTCTGTGGGGTTCGGGTACGCCGACTGCGCCCGTCATCGCCACCCCGTCCTGAAGGCAGGTCCTTGAGGATGAATTTCCATTCGTTGTACTGCGTGCGGCCCTCGTAGACTTTGATGCTGGTGTCGGTCGACAACGAATGGACACCGATGATCGGGCCCACTTTTTCGCCGTCATCCTCGCGGTCCCTTTCGAACACCGGGGTTCTCGTCGGAGTGGGTCGCCGTCCTCCAACTCCACCTCGTCCCGGTCTGATTTCCTGACCCTCTTGGCCCTGGAAGATCACACCCCATTTATCCGATCCGGTGATCGGGTCGTCCCACTTTTTTCGCAGCACCCGCGGTTCAGCCTCCCACAGCTCCTTCATCCGCATCGGGAGACGGCCATATTTCTGGCGGTACAGCCGAATTCCCTCGACGTACTGCTGGCCACGGAAGATGAGCTCCGCCTCCCTCTCCCGCTGCGCCTGAAAACTCGCGATCTCGACCGCCGCGGCCATCATGATCGCCATAACGGCCAGCACCATCACCAAGATTGCGAGGGTGTAACCGGCTTCGCCGGAATGAGGAATTGGGAATTCTGAATGAGGAATTCCCGCCCGCCCCCGCGCTATTCCTGAATCGTCAGAGGTCGGGACTGAACATTCCGAATTTCGAATTCCGAATTCCGAATTCAAGTTTTCACCATTCGTAAATCAGGGTTCCATCGAGAGCGACTCGCGTATCGTCGGCATAACGGACATCGATCACCTGGTTTCCGGTGCCGCCGAATTCGTCCTCGAACGGCTGGAGCTCCTCGAGTTCGTCCGGATCTGCGTAGATCTCCTCCCAGGCACCTTCCGCCGTGCCGGAAAATGGGTCGGCCGGCAGGTACCTCAGATATCCCTCGTCGACGAGGGCCTGGAGGCTCTCCGGGTACGTCCCTTTGTCTGCAAGGTGTTGGTCAATGCACGAACGCATTTCGTAAAGATCCGCGCGAATCACCGCCTCGCGGGCCCGAATGGGCGCATTCCTCATCGCCGGAATGGCAATCGTTGCCAGAATGCCGATGATCGCGACGACGACAATCAGCTCGATGAGAGTAAATCCCGCCGCTGGCGAATTCTGAATTCTGAATTCTGAATTCTGAATGCCGCGACGAGGGTTCGCCCCGAAGGTGCCAGGGGGGCGGGCGGGAATTCCCAATTCCGAATTCC
>JAJDNM010000099.1 GCA_022340665.1 Acidobacteriota bacterium
CTCCCGGCGTCGATGCGACCGAAGGTATGAGCCAGGTCTCGGTTGTGCCGGCCGAGGCTCCCAAATTCCTTCCGAACAGGTATTCGACCCCGATGCCGAGTGGATCGAGCCAGTCCGACAGGCGCGTTTCGGGACTGCCCTCTCCCGTCCACTGGCTGTGCAGCCGCGCGTACCAGTCGGGCTGGTTATTGCCGCACGCGGCGTAGCCGCCGCTCAGGTCGCCGATGCACAGGCCGGAGGCTTCATCGAAGAGGCACGCGCCCGAGGACCCTTCCTCGGTGGTGCCGACGTCCCAATCGTGAATTCTCCAGTGTCGCCCGTCGCCCGGAGAGGTCGAACCGCCGATGGTCGTGATTGCCGGCGGGTCGTTGTCGAAGCTGATGGATTTCTGATCGCCTGCGGGGTGGTGGATGGTGACAGTGCTGTCGGGGATGACACCGCTCCTGTCCCACCCGGAGTAGAAGACGTTGAAGGCGTCGTCTGGAACCTCGTCCAGCTCGAGCAACGCGAAATCGTATTGAAAATCGTTCTCCGAGTCGAATGAATGTGCGATCAGAGTGGCGCCGCTCTGGTTCTGATCGAGGCTGCCCCCGGACCATTCCTCGCAGGTTGCAGTCTGGTAATTCCAGTACGCCACGACCGTTGAGGCTTCGGTATCGGTCTCAACGCAGTGACCGGCCGTGTAGAAGTAGGGCGTGTCGTCCTCGGAGGTGTTGTTGATCAGCTGACCCGTGCAGAGGTACGAGCCCGTCCCGTCGGAAAAGGTGTAGCGTGCGACCGAACGTATCTGGTCCGCGAACCGGTTGCCCAGGGAACAGACCACGTTGATGTTGCAGCTCCCACGCTTCTCCGGAAAGCTATCTCCCGCGCGTTCGCCAAACTCCCGGTAACCGTGGCTCACCGAGCTGATTCGGAGATCGACGGGGCTTTCGACCGGCGAGTGGAGTTCGGCCACGATCTCGTCGCCCAGGACGACCGCCGTCCACAGTCCGCCGAAGGCGTTGCGGTCCTCCGCGGTGTACGGCCCCTGTACCCCTGATCCATCGGGGGCATGAACCCAGAAGGTGGCGCCCGCCGGGAGGTCGAACTGCTCCATGCCGAGGCTCAAGCTGAGGGCCCCCGGAGAAGAGAGGCGAAGCCGCCACAACCTCGATCCGTCGTCGAGGGTCTCCCAGGTGCCGCTGGCGTCGGTTGTGAGAGCGACCGTGTGGTTGATCGCGTATCTCGTCGGTGCGGGCACGTTCGACTGTCGCAGCACGGCATCCTCCGCGAGCAGTCGTTGGACGTCGACCGGCGGCATTCCCCGCCGCTCGATCGCGTCGAGGCTCCTGACGTCCGGGAGCGCACTGCGCGGAATCCGGCTGGCGCCCGCGGCGTGGACCGCCGGCGGGCCCGCGAGAACCATCACTGCAGCGATCAGCATCGCCGACGGGAATCGAAGTGCTCTGCGAAGATTCATGTGTTCCACCTCAATCTACAGACTGGCGCCGTCCTCCTTCCGGACGGGTGCCGCTGTTGTCTGGTGCGTCCACTGTCAGATAGTCACGAGTCTTCGATGGTGATCCGCTCTACCTTGACCGGGGTCAGCGGCCGGTCCTGTGCACTCGTCTTCGAGGACTCGATGGCCTCGACCACATCCATGCCTTCGATCAGCTTGCCGAAGACGGGATGCTTCGATTGACCGGGCGAAAACCAGTCGAGGAAGCTGTTGTGCTTGGTGTTGATGAAGAACTGCGACCCGCCGCTGTTGGGTCGTCCGGTGTTCGCCATCGACAGGGTGCCGGGTTCGTTCGAGATCTTCGCGTCCTCCGGGTGTTCGTCGGCAATCGTGCCGTGCGGAGGGCCTCCCGTGCCGCAGCGCGGGCTGTCCGGGTCCGAAGAGTGGGGGCAGCCGAACTGGATCATGAAGTCCTTGATGACCCGGTGGAAATGAAGCCCGTCATAAAAGCCGCTCTTTGCCAGCGAGATGAAGTTTTCGGCGGTAATGGGCATCTGGTCAAGAAAGATCTCGGCCTTGAAAGTACCCAGGGAAGTCTCGAACGTCGCGGTCGGGTTGGCCATTCTTTTTCTCCTCTTTTGCCGCAAGTGTCGCGCGGTCGTTTCACAATAACACGCGGTGAATTCGGAAGTCGGAAGTCGGAATTCGGGATTGTATAGCAGAGGTGTCCGATTGTCGCGCCTGGCGCTCGAAAAATCCTCGTGGCAATGGTTTGGAGAAAGCAGCCTTCCCTCCCGTCGCGTGCAGGCTAGACTGGGTCTTGGAGGCACGATGGTTTTGATGCGGCGCGTGCTGGTGTTGGTCCTTCTCGTGGCGTGGTTCTCGGCGATCGCTGCAGCACAGGACGCTGCGCCGGCCGAGAAAAACTTCATCTGGAGGGTGAGCAAAGGGAGCACCGACGTCTACGTCGTGGGGTCGATCCACGCTCTGAAGGAGGATGCCTACCCGCTGCCTCAGGCCTTCGAACGGACGTTTGAAGAGGCCGAGGTGCTGGTCTTCGAAATCGACCTCGGTGAGATGACGGCAACCGCGGTTCAGCTGATGTCTGCCGGATCACTGGCTCCGGGGACGACGCTCGAGCAGGTCGTCGGCGCGCAGACCTGGAAGGAGCTCGAGGCCCATGCCGAAGAGTCCGGGTTCAATCCGTCCGTCTTCTCCGGCATGAAGCCCTGGATGGCCGCACTCACCCTGACTGCATTCGAGCTGAGCAAACACGGTTATCTCTCGTCCTCGGGCCTCGACACGTATTTCATGCAGCGGGCGGACCAGGCGGGCAAGGAAACGCGTGCCCTGGAGACGGCCGAAGCGCAGGTCAGTCTTTTCGCGGATCTGACTCAGGAGCAGAGCAGAGCGTTTCTCCGCTACACGCTGAGGGACCTGGAATTGATGATTCCCGAGATGGAAGAGCTGTACATTCGCTGGCGCGCCGGAGACGTCGAATACGTCGAGCACATGATGCTCGAGGGCTTCGAGGAATTCCCGGATGTGTTCACGAGAATGGTGGGGGACCGGAATCGCGCGTGGGTGCCGCAGATCGAAGAACTCCTGGCCGGCGATCGTGACGCGATGGTTGTGGTGGGGTCGGCGCACCTGGTGGGCGACGAGGGCGTGATCGAACTCCTCCGAAAAAAGGGATACGCGATCGAGCGACTCTGACCTCATCACGATCCCCAGGCTCGGCGAATCTCGCACTTCGAATTTGGGATGTCGGATTTCCCCTCCAACCTCTCGGGGCCGTGGAAGCGAATGATCGGTAGGGGCGGCATACATGCCGCCCTTGGTCGTCCCAGTGGGCAGCAACGCTCATGGGCGGGATATATCCCGCTCCTACAAATCCGTTCTGCATTCGCAGGGGAGGGGTTTATCCCCTCCCGGACTATACTGCTTTCATGGCGTCGCCCGACACTGCTCCGGACCCAAACTCTCTCGTCAGTCTCGGTCGTCTCGTCAGGCGGCGTTGGCGGCGATTCCGGAGGAGGTGGTCGGCGCCGCAGGTCAAGTTCGTTTATCACGACATATACGCAACCTCCCTCGAAGGCTCGCCCGTCGATCCGGCTCGGGGGCAGAAGATCCTCGGCTTCCTGATGGACGAGGGCCTTCTCGAAGAGGATGAGATCTCGATACCGAGACGACCGGCGGTTCGCACCCTGCTCCGGGTTCACGATCACTACTACATCGACGCGGTGGGACGCGATCCCGAGGTGAGCGAAAAGATATTCGGGGTCAAGATCTCGGACGCCGATATCGAGAGGGTCGTGGAAGCGCAACGATTGGCTGTCGGTGGCACGATTCAGGCCACCCGGCTCGCCCTCCACGGTCGTTGCGTCGCGATCAATCTGAGTGGGGGCTTCCACCACGCAGGACGCGATCGCGGGATGGGTTTCTGCATTTTCAACGATATTGCGGTGGCGATCTCGCGGCTCCGGTCAAAGGGTTTTCGCGAGCCGGTGCTGGTCGTCGATCTCGATATCCACGACGGCAACGGGACGCGTGCGATATTCGCCCACGATTCGACGGTTTACACCTACTCGGTCCACAACGAAAACTGGGGCGACACCGAAGCCTCGGCATCCACCGCAATTGCCCTCGGGGATGGCGCAGGAGACGAAATCTATCTCGGCACCCTGCTCAAGACCTTGCCGGATGTGATGATGAAGGTCCGGCCGGGCCTCGTCATCTACGTCGCCGGGACGGATCCGGCGGCAGATGACGCCCTCGGAAACTGGAAGATCTCGGCTGACGGGATGTTCAGGCGTGATCGACTGGTGATCGAGCTGCTCAGGCACGGCCGGCGGAGGGTCCCGTTGGTCGTTTTGCTGGCGGGCGGCTACGGCAACGCAGCGTGGCGATACAGTGCGCGGTTCTTTTCCTGGCTGATCAGCGGGAAGGTGGCCAAGACCCCGGACAATGCGGAAATGGTGCTCCGCAGATTCCGGCGGATTCGCAGCTCTCTCGACCCCACCGACCTGACAACGGAGCCGAGCGCCTTCGAATGGCGGCTGACCGAGGAGGACCTGGTCGGTGTGCTTCCCGAAGCTCCGCAGAGGACGCGATTCCTTTCTCATCTATCCCGGCATGGGGTGGAGCTGCTGCTCGAGCGGCTCGGCCTCCTGGATCAGCTCAGGCTTCGCGGTTTTCGCCACCCGACGGTCGAGATCGACCTCTCCGGTAGTGTCGGCGATACCGTGCGCGTGTGGTCGGAGCCCGACCAGCGAGAGCTGCTGCTGGAACTGCGGGCCAGCCGAAGCTCGCGGGTGGTGCCCGGCTGTGAGGTACTGGTGGTCGAATGGCTGCTGCTGCAGAACCCGCGGGCTCATTTCGGTCCCTATCGCCGGCCTTTGCCCGGGCAGAAACACCCCGGGCTCGGTCTTCTCAAGGAAGTCTTCGGCTGGCTGGTCGTCGTGGCTGAGGTGCTCGAGCTCGATGGCATTTACTATGTACCGTCGAGCTATCACGTGGCGATTCAGAGCCGGCGCCGCGTGCGCTTCCTGGAAGCCGAGCATGAAGCCCTGGTGCGGAGCCTAGAGAGGCTATTCGCCGGAGAGTCGCTCGCCGAGGCGAGCAACCTGATCGCGGACGGGCGTGTGATCAACAGAACGACCGGCGAGGTGCTCGAGTGGCAGGGCTATCCGATGGTGCTGCCGGTGTCGGACACGCTGATCGAGATGGTCACCGGTGATGATTACGACAAGCAGGTAGCTGAAGAGATGGCGAAGCTGCAGCTCGAGGTCGTGGAGCCCGTGGGATAATTCTCCAGGGGGATCGAGAGTTGACCGAAGGCACATTCGCACACTCCCTGGTGATCGGATCGTCGTCGGGAATCGGTGAAGCTCTCGCTCGACGCCTTGCAGCGGGAGGCTCGCGGGTCGCCCTGGTTGCGCGTCGCGAGGACGAGCTTCGCCGGATCACGAAGGAGATCAACGACGCGGCGGGCGAGGGACGGGCGATCGCGGTGGTGCACGACGTGCGCGCGGTCGATGAGGTGCCGGAGCTGGTCCAGGAGATCGCTCGTCGCCTCGGCGGCCTCGACCTGGTGATCTTCGCGGCTGGCTCGATGCCGTCGGTCGCGCCGGACGAGTATGACACCCCCAAGGATCGCGAAATGATCGAGGTCAACCTGCTCGGCGCGGTGGCCTGGCTCAACCCAGTCGCCGATCGCATGGCGCGGTTGGGCAGGGGCACGATCGTCGGTATCGGCTCGGTGGCGGGTGACCGTGGGCGTGCGCCGAACCCAGTTTATTGCACGTCGAAGGCCGGTCTGCACGCCTACCTCGAGGGTCTGCGCAACCGGCTCGCGAAGCTCGGTGTCACGGTGGTGACCATCAAGCCGGGTTTCGTCGATACCGCGATGACCCGAGGTAAGGAAGGCCTGTTCTGGTTGATTTCGGCCGATCGCGCGGCGGAGATCATCCTCGAAAAGGCGGCCCACGGTGCGGTCACGGCGTACGTACCGGCGCGCTGGCGTCTGTTGATGACGGTTGTCCGTTCGATCCCATCGTTCATATTCACGAGACTCGGGATCTGAGCCGTGGACCTCAAGGACCGCCTCGAGTGGGTTGAGGGATGGGGCATGGCCGTGGGCGGCGCCGGATACGTGTTCCGGCCGAGCGGGGCTGCGGGAGTCACCGAAGCTCTGCAGGAAGCGCGGTCGGAGGGCCTGCCGATCGCCCTGCGCGGAGCGGGATGCTCCTACGGGGATGCCGCCCTTCGCCCGGAGTCGGCTGTCCTCGATCTTTCCGGGCTCGACCATGTGCTGGCCTGGGACCCTGAAGGCGGGACGATCGACGTCGAACCCGGTGTCAGCCTGGCCTCGTTATGGCGTGCGGGCATCGGCGACGGCTGGTGGCCGGCGGTGGTCACCGGGACCATGGAGCCCACGGTGGGCGGCATGCTGGCGATGAACGTCCACGGCAAGAACAACTGGCAGCGCGGAACCATCGGTGAGCACTGTGTCGAGTTCGACTTCGTCACCGCTGACGGCGAGTCCCGAACCGTCTCCCGGGCGAGGAACGCCGATCTGTTCCACCAGGTCATCGGCTCGTTCGGCCAGCTCGGAATCATCACTCGTGCGCGGCTGAAGATGAAGAAGGTGCATTCGGGAATGATCGAGGTCAAGGCGATCTCGGCCCCGGACCTGGAAGCCATGCTGAGCCTTGCCGACGACGCCAAGGACAAGTGGGAGTACGTCGTCGGGTGGATCGACGCCTTTGCTCGCGGTCGCAACCTCGGTCGCGGTCTGCTGCACTTCGCGCGCCACCTCGACGAGGGCGAGGACCAGGATGCAGCCGCAAGCCTGGATGCCGCGGCGCAGGATCTGCCGGGCAATCTCTTCGGAGTGGTGCCCAAGGGTCTCATGTGGCGATTCCTGAAGCCGATGACCAACCGGGCCGGGATGCGCCTGATCAATCGTGCGAAGTACCTCTCGGGGAGCACGATCGGCGACGAGAAAACATACCGGCAGTCCCTGGCCGCGTTCTCCTTCCTGCTCGACTACGTGCCGAACTGGAAGAAGGTGTACCTCCCGGGCGGGCTCATCCAGCACCAGAGCTTTGTTCCGGCGGTCGGTGCCGAGCAGGTCTTTCGCGATCAACTCGAGATCTGCCAGGAGCACGGCATGCCCTCGTTCCTTGCGGTGCTCAAGCGCCACCGGCCCGACGCCTTCCTGATGAGCCATGCGGTTGACGGTTTTTCGCTCGCACTCGATTTCCCGGTGATTCGGGGACGGCGGGAAAAGCTGTGGTCGATGATGCGGGCGCTGGCCGAGCCGGTGGTTTCGGCGGGCGGACGATTCTACCCGGCCAAGGACGCCGCATTACCTCCGGATCTGTACCGCTCGTCTTTCCGCGACGGCCAGCTCGATCAATTTCTCGCTCTCAAGGCGGAGCTCGATCCGAGTTGCGTCCTTCGCTCCGCCCTCGCCGATCGTTTGATTTATGGGAACTGAGAGAGCCGGCGCGGGATCTGTAGGGGCGGCATATATGCCGCCCTTGTCCGATCCCTCCCATGTGTGCCTTCAAGGGCGGCATATATGCCGCCCCTACGGTTTCTGTCGTAGGGGAGGGGTTTATCCCCTCCCTTGCGCGCAGGGAAAGGTTTTGGCGATCTTGGCGTCTTCGCGGTTCAAACACCGATGCTATCTGGTAATGGTGGCCGTAGGTTTGCTGCTGACGTCCACCCTGGCGGCCGCTGATCGAGACCAGCTCCTCTACCACGCGGAGACGCTCGACGGCCGTGTGATTCAAAGCCAGGGCGCCGACACGCCCTTCAACCCGGCGTCGCTGGTCAAGGTCGGAACATCCCTGTGGGCCCTCGAGAGCCTCGGCCCTGATCACAGGTACCGCACCGTCTTCGGTGTCGACGGGGAGTGGGACAAGGCGACCGGTCGGCTCGACGGATCTCTCGTGGTGCAGGGGTGGGGCGACCCGGACATGCAGCCGGAGAATGTCTTCCTGATCGCCAGGCAGCTCAACCGGCTTCGGCTCTCCCGGGTGGACGGGCGGCTGAGAATCGATGGCGACTTCTGGATCGGCTGGGAGAACGGTGTCGCCAACAGCCTCCGCGATCCGCAGGAGCGGGCGGCGCGCATGGGGCGCAGGCTGCGCGCTGTACTCGATCCCCGCCGCTGGGATCGATCGACCCGCGCCGCCTGGGAGGCGATGTGCAAACGGCGTGGCTGGGACCCGAAGGATCCGCCACGGGTAAAGATCGTCGGGTCGATACAGGCGGGGGCGCCGGCTGACTGGACACCGGTGGTGGTTCACCGCTCGAACCCGCTGCCGGTCCTGCTCCGGCGCTTCAACGTTTACTCCAATAACGACATTATCCGGGTCGCTGAGGGCCTCGGAGGCCCCGAGGGTTTGGAGGCATTTCTCGAGGAACGGCTGCGTCTCGCGCCGGAAACGCTCGAGCTCGAGACTGCTTCTGGAGAAGGCCATAACCGCCTGACCGCCCGCATGGGCGTGAGCCTGATGCGCGCATTCGTAGAAACCGCCGCAGGTTTTGGTTTTGCGCCTGGCGATCTCCTGCCGGTGATCGGATGTGATCCGGGATCGACCGACCGAAAATTTCCGAAGCTCGCCCGCCCTGGCAGGACGGGCAGCGTGGTCGTCAAGACCGGCACGTTGATCAACACCGACGGCGGGGTAGCCGTCCTCGGCGGCGTGTTTTCGACACCTGCCAACGAGATCGTCCTTTTCTGCACCGCAGCCCGCAGCACGGGCTGGGAAGAGCTGCACTGGCGCGGCCTCCAGCAGTCGTGGCTGATCGATCTGGTTGCCGAAACCGGAGGGGCGGTGCAGCGATCGTGCGGCGGCGATCTGCCATTCTCGGACACCTATGCCGAGGTCGAGTGGGTGGTTTCGTGGGACTCCCTGTAACCTCCCATCCACCCACCCAAATAGGAATGAGGAGTTAGGAATTAGGAATGCCGCCCACCCGACCGCGTATCAGGGAGGGCGGTTGGGAATTCCTCATTCCTAATTCCTCATTCCTAATTCGCGAGATCGCGCTATCCTCTCCTCCCGGAGGAAGCCATGCTGCGTGATGACGTCAAGAGAATCTGGCCGGAGCTCGAATGGATTGCCGATGAGGATCTGCGTTCGAAGACGACGGACTGCTGGGAGCGCGCATTCGAGTACTCGCCGCTTACGCCCGCCGACCTCGAGCGAATTCCGTTCACTTTGAAGGTGCCCGATTGCCCGGTGACCTTCATGGCCCACAAGCGGGCGGTCGTGCACGTCGCGCGGGATGCGGCGAAGTCCGTCGAGCAGTTTTTCGGTGAAGCCCTACCCGTCGACATGGACGTGTTGATCGCAGGAGCGATACTTGCCGACGTCGGCAAGCTCCTGGAGTACGAGGAAGACGGGGAAGGCGGCAGCCGGCAAAGCGCGCGGGGCAAGTACCTGCGCCACCCGTTCACCGGGGTGTCCGTCGCCATGGAGTGTGGAGTGCCGGATGCCGTGTGCCACATCATTGCGACTCATGCTGGCGAGGGCAACATGGTGGACCGTACGACCGAGGCCTGGCTCGTTCACCACGCCGACTTCATGACCTACGAGCCGTTCGTCAAGCGACTCGAGTTGTGAGGGCGTTCTCGCCTCCCCGCGCGTTGCGGATTTCGAGCTCCGAATTACTGACGCCCTTCGGGCGTCGTGACTCCCCACCATCAGCGAGTGGCCGTAAAGCCTCCCACCCCGCCTCTCCGGCTCAGCCTCCGCTGAGCCTGCGACCCCCACGGCTACGGCCAAGTATCGCTGCTGTCGGTGAGTTCCGAATTCCGAATTTGCACGCCATTTTTTTCGTGGCTTTCGTGTTGGTCGCTGCGCCCCTGTCCTCGGCAGAGAACGAACAGCAGCCGGCCGAAGATGTCGGCACCATCATGGTCGCCTTTGGCGCTCACATCGACACACATCCCATGGCCGGTGCGGACGACCTCTACAAGTTCCTCCACCAGGCCGTGTTCGGCCCCGGACACGCGATCTCGAATAGGGAGGCTGCGGAAAGGTGGATGCATCGGGAGCTCGCCGATCTCGGTCCGTCCATCGAGGGCGAGCCGTTTTGCGAGGCCCTGGGCGGAGAGCCACTTCTGGTCAGGGTCAACCTCCGCCCGTTCCTGGCAAACGGTCGGGATCCGGCAGAGCTGGTCGACGCTTTCGTTTCCAGCGCCGACGGAAACCACGGGACCGCTCGAAGAATGCGGGTCGTCCTGGAGCTGGCGGCGAGCTACCTGGGGTGCGCGGGGCGTGGCGAGCTGGCGCCGGCCCTCGAGGCTCTTGCCGCCGAGCTCGGCGAGCGTGATTTCCCGGCCATCCACCATAGTGAGGCTTACCTGGAGGCCTACCGTCCGGCGTACCGCGTTGTCCTCGAATCGCTCGCCGCTGCTCACGGCTGGTGCGAATCTCGCTAGGGCGTGTTCAATGCAAAGAAGCAGAGGCGAGAAGGAGAAAAGGGGAGGGTGGGTGGAAAATCCGAAATCCGAAATGACATGATGACGGGCTCGTCCGACGAGCCCAGTCAGAATGTCATCCCGAGCGAGCGCAGCGAGCCGAGGGATCTTTGTGGTTGGG
>JAJDNM010000100.1 GCA_022340665.1 Acidobacteriota bacterium
GAGTTCGGGAACGTCCTCGATCCGCTGGCGCAGCGGAGGCAGGTGCAGATGAAGAACGTTGAGGCGGTAGTAGAGATCCTCGCGATACTCGCCGTTCTTGACCGCCTGCTCCAGGTCCCGGTTGGTGGCCGCAAGCACCCGAACCGACACGTCGATCTCCTGGCTCGAGCCAACCGGCCGCACGCGGCGCTCCTGGAGAACCCGCAGAAGCTTGACCTGCATCAGCGGCGTCAGCTCTCCGACCTCATCGAGAAACAGCGTGCCGCCCTCGGCTTCGACGAAGAGACCCTTGTGATCCCGTACCGCACCCGTGAATGATCCCCGGACGTGGCCGAAGAGCTCCGATTCGAGGAGCCCTTCGGGTAACGCGCCGCAGTTGACCGAAAGGAAGGGACCGTTGGCGGCGGCAGAAAACGCGTGAATAGCCTGCGCCAGGAGCTCCTTGCCGGTTCCGCTTTCGCCGGTGATGAAGACCGTGGATGGCGTTGCGGCGAGACGGGGCACCATGTTCAGGATGCGGGAAATTGCGGGACTCGATCCGATGAAGTTCGGTACATCCTGAGGATGCTCTTCGATAGCCCCTCCGCCGGTCAACTTTTCGAGGATGAGCTTGAGGTCATCGACGTTGAATGGTTTCGACAGGTACTCGGCTGCGCCGGCTCGAAGCGCCTCGAGCGCGTGTTGCGGCGTAGTGTGGGCGGTGATGATGATGAACGGGCTTTCGACCTGTTGCTTCCGCGCCTCCGCAAGAACATCGAGGCCGGTTCCGTCCGGCAGCTTGAGGTCGCACATGACGAGATCAAAGTTTCCATCGAGCACGGTCTTTGTTCCGGATGCCACCGAGTCGGCGGTTGTGACCTCGTATCCCTCCTGCTCGAGGAGGATCGTCAGAAATTCGCGGAGCGAGTGTTCATCATCGATGACCAGGATGTGACCACGACTCACGCCGCCTCCTTGTCCAACGGCAGCTCAACGGTGACCGTGGTGCCGGAACCTGGGGAGCTGTCGATGGAAATCGTGCCGTTGTGCTCCGCCACCGCGGAGTAGACTACCGCGAGACCGAGGCCGGTACCACCGGGACGGGTGGTGACGAACGGTTCGAAGGCCTGGCGCCTGATTTCTTCGGTCATTCCTACGCCTGTATCCCGCCACTTCATGACGACGCGACCGCCCTCTCTGAAGGCGGATATCTCCAGTTCTCCGCCATCCGGCATCGCTTGCAGCGCGTTGCGGGACAGATTCCAGAACACCTGTCGGAGGAGGTGTTCCTCGCCGCGAAGCACGAGATCGTCGGGAACGTTCAACCGTAACAGCTGATCATCCCGCTGCTCGTCTGAGCGTTCGAGGAGGTTGATACAGTCGCGCAACATCGCTCCGAGATTGCAGGGGCCGAAGGTGGCGGCGCCGGATCTGGTGTACTCGAGGAAGCCGTCGAGAATGCCCGACAGGCGGCGAGATTCGTCAACCAGAATGTGGAGCAGCCTTTGGTTGTTCTCGTCGAGGCTGCCGGCGGAGGCCAAGACCTGGGCCGAACCCGAAATCGACGCCAGCGGATTCTTGATTTCGTGCGCCATCCGCGCCGCCATCTCGCCGACCGCCGCCATCCGCTCCTGCATCCTTTGTTTCTCCGCCTCGACCTTGATCTCCGAAAGATCCTGGAATGTGACGATGAATCCGACGACACTGCCGGTTTCATCGGCCAGCGGACCGATCGTCATTCCGAGCCGGAGACCGTTGGAGGCGGCGGTTCCTTCGAGGCGCATCACGCTCCGGTCGAGGGCCCGGGTCTTGAGCAGAGCCCAATCCTGTTCGTCGAGAATGATCACATCCTCGATCACTGCGTCGAGGATCGTATCGCTGTCGGAGACATTGAGGATACGAGCACCCGCTGGGTTGAGATGCAGCAGCTTGCCGTTCAGGTCGGTGGCGGCGATACCGGCTCCCACCGACCGCACGACGTGGTCGGTCAGGGCAACGAACCGCTTCGTCCGTTCGGTCTCTTCCTGGAGACGACTGTGAGCGCTGCGAAGTGACTCGCCGAGGTAGGAAACCAGGAGCGCGACCAGGACGAACCCGACGATGTTGGTGAGCAGCTGGATCAGGACGCGCGACGTCGGGACTGCTATCTGAATGCCGGTCAGGTTTTCGGGGACCGGCAGCACCTCGAAGACCATGAGGTCTACGAGAAGACCGTAGGCCACCGCCGAGATACCGGCGAAAATCAACCCGCCGCCTCGCATCATGACCGCGGCGACCGCAATCACGGTCAGATAGAGAAACGAGAATGGCGAATAGGGCCCACCGGTGAAATAGACGATCCCGGTGACAACGGCGATGTCCCCGAGCAGCTGAATCCAGATTTGGACTCGAGGAGAGATCTTGCGTGCGTAGAGGATCAGGTAGAAAAGGGAGAGGCTGTAGCTGAATAGGATCAGACCGTAGAAGTTCCTCAACGGAAGGATTTTCTCGCTGTTGGCCTGAATCAGCAGGATGCCGAAGAAGAGGGTGGAGATCACCACCAACCGCAGGCCCATGAGCCATCGGAGGGCCTTCTGGGACGGCAGCTGCGGTCGTGTCACCGCGGTGACGGCCCCGGATTCTGCGGTCCTATCCTGCATTATTCATGACTCTTCTGCTGCAAGGCGCGATCCAGTGCGCGTGGCGGCGCTTTCTCGATTCGCTCGCTCGACGTACCGCAAGTACGCCTCCGCTCGCTCATCTTCCAAGATCGGCGCCACGCTTGCGCCTCCCGCCTTTCGCCACGAAACCTCATGAATGATGCGGGCCAGCCTGCATATCTCACCGGGTTTCGTGACGAGGTCGTTGAGACGCTGTGACCAGCTGAGTTTTCGATTCCCCGGGCGCGGAGGCGTACCTGACGGTACGTCGAGCACCCGGAGATGAGAAAGCACAGCTGGGTGCGGCGGCTCGTCGGCCGCAGTAGACAGCTGGTGAGATATGCAGGCTAGACGACCGCTCGTTCATCAGCCGATCTGGCTGATCAACGAGAACATCGGCAGGTACATGGCAACCACGATCGTGCCGATGACTACGCCGAGAAAGGCGATAATCACTGGCTCGATCAGCGCCATCATGCCCTCGACGGCCGCGTCGACCTCGTCTTCGTAGAAATCGGCGATCTTGGAGAGCATCGTGTCCATCGCACCTGTCTGCTCGCCAACCCCGATCATCTGGCAGACCATCGGCGGGAACTGTTCGGATCGGGTGAGCGGTTCGGCGAGAGTCTTACCCTCTTCGACCTCTTTCCGCACCTGCAAGAGTGCTTCCTCGATGACCGCGTTGCCCGCGGTTCGAGCGGTGATTTCGAGTGACTCGAGGATGGCAACACCCGAGCTCAACAGGGTGCCCAGCGTGCGGCAGAATCGTGCAACCGAGATTTTGCGGAGCAGGATGCCAATGACTGGTGCCTTGAGAAGAAGCTTGTCGATCTGGTAGCGCCCCGCGTCAGTCTGGTAATACTGACGAAGCGCAAACACGCCGCCGACTACGACCAGGATGATCAACCACCAGAAGTTCCCGATGAAGTTCGAAATATTGACGACGACCTGAGTCAGGAACGGGAGCTGGCCGCCTAGGCCTTCGAACAGAGCGGCGAAGACCGGGATGACCTTCCACAAGATGACGTAGACAACGATCACAGCAATCGTTATGACCGAAACCGGGTAAACCAGGGCCGACTTGACCTGGCTCTTGAGCTTGACCGTCTTTTCGATGTAAGTGGCGAGACGCTGAAGAATGGTGTCGAGAATACCGCCCGCCTCACCTGCGGCAACCATGTTGACATAGAGGTCGTCGAATGCCTGAGGATGCTTGCGCATCGCTTCGGCAAGTGACGAGCCGCCCTCTACGTCCTGGCGGACCTGGAGGATGATCTTCTGGAAGGCCTTGTTTTCCTGTTGCTGACCGAGGATGTCGAGACACTGCACCAGCGGAAGGCCGGCATCGATCATCACCGAGAACTGGCGCGTGAAAACCGCGATGTCCTTGGATTTGACGCCGCCACCGAACTTCGGCAAAGCGATTTCCTTGCCTTTTTCCTTGACTGTCGTAACGACAATCTGCTGTCGACGGAGTGCGGCGATGACCGCTTCCTTGCTATCGCCGATGAGCACACCAGTCTGTGTCGTGCCGTTGCGATCGCGGCCCTTCCACTCGTAACTGGGCATCTCAGCTCCTCCTTGCCCGCCGCGCTTCCGGGGTTGGGCTGGTTGTTCCGACACCGCGGTTGATCATGTCCTGCAGTTCATCCGGATACGAGCTGTAGGCGAGCGCTGTCTGCAGCGAGATCATCCGCCTGTGATAGAGAGTCGCGAGTCCCTGGTTGAAGGTCTGCATACCGTGCTTGACCTGACCAGCCTGCATCATCGAGTAAATCTGGTGGACCTTGTCCTCGCGGATCAGGTTGCGGATCGCCGAGCTCGGTATCAAGATTTCGCAGCACAGACACCGACCCTTTCCGGACGCGCGACGCAGCAACGACTGACAGATGATTCCCTCGAGCACGAAGCTGAGCTGGGCGCGAATCTGAGATTGCTGATGCTCCGGAAATACATCCACGATACGGTTGATCGTCTGTGGCGCCGAATTCGTGTGGAGAGTGGCGAAGGTGAGGTGGCCGGTCTCGGCGATCCGGAGTGCGGACTCAATCGTCTCGAGGTCGCGCATCTCACCGATCAGCACGACGTCAGGGTCTTCGCGAAGGACGGATCGCAGAGCATTCGGAAAGGAATGGGTGTCGGCGTGCAGCTCACGCTGGTTCACCATGCATTTCTTGTGCGAGTGGAGGTACTCGACTGGATCCTCGATAGTCAAAATATGATGTGATTTCTCTCGGTTGATCTTGTCGATCATCGCGGCCAGAGTTGTCGATTTTCCAGAGCCGGTTGGGCCTGTGACGAGGACCAAACCGCGAGGCTTGTTGCACAATGCCTCGACTGAGGGCGGCAGGCCGAGCTCGCGGAAGCCGAGGATCTCATACGGAATGCGACGAAACGCTCCGGCGACGGCGCCGCGCTGCATGAAGACGTTGGCCCGGAATCGCGCAAGGCCTTTGACGCCAAAAGAGATATCGAGCTCGAGGTTTTCCTCGAAACGGTGCTTCTGCGCGTCGGTGAGGACCGAATAGGCGAGCTTCTTGGTGTCGACAGCGCTCATTGGTGGGTGTGAAAGCGTCACGAGGGCTCCGTCCACCCTGATCAGGGGAGGAGAGTTGGTCGTGATGTGGAGATCGGTTCCGCCCTTCTCGACCATCGTTTTCAAGAGTTGATGAAGGCTTACGGTCATCTCAAATCCCCCCGCCTAAAGGACCGACTCGCGGACCACCTCGTCGATCGTGGTGATGCCGTCTCGGATTTTCTGCAAACCCGACTGCCTCAATCCGATCATACCTTCCTCGAGGGCCTTGCGCCGCAACTCGACGGCTGACGCACCCGAAAGGATGAGTTCTCGGATGTCTTCGGTGATATTCATCACTTCGTAGATGCCTATCCGGCCGCGGTATCCGCGCTGGTTGCACTCCTCGCACCCACGGCCCCTATACAGCTCGATGGTGGGGGCCTCCTCCTCCGAAAAGCCGACGTTGAGAAGGGCTTGCAAGGGAACTTCCTCGACCTGCTTGCACTTGTCGCAAACCCGTCGGATCAGCCGCTGCGCCACTATCAGATTGACCGATGTCGCGACGAGGAACGGCTCGATGCCCATATTCATGAGTCGGTTGATGGTCGAAGGCGCATCATTGGTGTGCAGGGTCGAGAGCACGAGGTGACCGGTGAGAGCGGCCTTGATCGCGATCTCGGCGGTCTCGAAGTCGCGAATCTCGCCAACCAGGACGATGTTCGGATCCTGCCGCAGGAAGGATCGCAGGGCGGCAGCAAAGTTGAGTCCGATCGACTCCTTCATCTGAACCTGATTGATCCCGACGAGCTGGAACTCGACAGGATCCTCGGCGGTCATGATGTTGACCTCCGGACTGTTGATGCGCGAGATCGCCGAGTACAGGGTATTGGTCTTTCCCGATCCGGTCGGCCCGGTAACCAACACCATGCCGTAGGGCTGGAAAATCGCCTCCTCGAAAAACTTCAGGCTCGACTTCTCGAAACCGAGCTTGGTCATGTCGAGCATCAGGGAATCTTTGTCGAGCAGCCGCAGCACGATCTTTTCGCCATGCAGCGTCGGGAGGGTCGAAACGCGGAAGTCGAGCTCCTTGACCTTGCCCTGGAACTTCATCTTGAGCTTGATGCGTCCGTCCTGAGGCAGCCGTTTTTCCGCGATATCGAGCTTGGCAAGAATCTTGATGCGGGAACAGATAGCGTCCCGGAACTTCAACGGTGGGTTCATGATTTCGTAGAGGACGCCGTCGATTCTGAAGCGAACCCGATACGACTTCTCGTACGGTTCGATATGGATGTCCGATGCACTGCGCTTGAGGGCGTCGGTAAGGATCAGATTGACGAGGCGCACTACTGGAGCCTCGTCGGCACTCGCCTCGAGGTCCTGAATGTCGATGTCTTCTTCTTCTTCGAGTACTTCGAGGGCGGCCTCTTCGACCGTCGACAGATCCTCCATCACCTTCTTGAGCTCGATCGAGTGGGTCGTTCCGTAGTATTTGTCGATCGCCTCTCGCAACGCATCCTCGGAAGCCACGACCGGCTCGACCCGGTATCCGGTGATAAACGTAATGTCATCCATGGCAAAGACGTTCGATGGGTCGGTCATCGCCACGGTCAAGGTTGCTCCGGTCTTCGACACCGGAATGAATTGATATTTCCGCGCGACATCGGCCGGAATCAAACGGATGATCGACTCGTCGATATCGAAATGTCTGAGGTTGATTGAAGGCACGCCATACTGCTGCGAAAGGCAATCGAGAATATCTTCTTCGGTAACGAATTCAAGCGCGACCAGATGCTCGCCGAGGCGTCCCCCGCTCGCCCTCTGTGCGTCGAGGGCTTTCGCCAACTGGGTTTCGTTGATCAGCTTCGCCTTGATCAGGAGTTCGCCGATTTTTAGGGCCATACATTCAGTCCAATTCGACAGACGTTCTCATTAAAATTGTAGCACCAGGCTCTGTTGGAATGAGCTGATTGGCAGTCTCGAG
Source organism: Acidobacteriota bacterium (assembly GCA_022340665.1). Lineage (NCBI taxonomy): Bacteria > Pseudomonadati > Acidobacteriota > Acidobacteriota bacterium. The sequence continues at coordinate 7,118 of JAJDNM010000100.1, forward strand.
TCCTCTTTGGACTCCATCTATCGTATCAAATAACCGTGTGAAACACGTGATATCCGGCACGAAATATCTGCCATTAAATGGAGATTAAGTCGAGGGCAGATCTTAGGATCTCACCAGCGTCGACTGGTCGTCCCGGTCGGGCCCGGGCCGACCCGGTCGGACCCGAGGGTGCATCCTGCGCGCCAGAGACCACGGCCGTACGGGAGCCGAGGGGCCCGTTCCGCTGCGGGTCGCTGGTCAGGAAGACCGCGACCGTGGGCGTGCCGAAGCTCGCGGCGAGATGCACGGGGCCGGTGTCGCCACCGATCACGAGGTCTGCACCACCAAGCAGCGCGGCGAGCTCTTCGATGTCCGTTGCCGGTGCCAGAAAGACGCCGCTGCCGGCGGCTTCTACGATCCCGGAAGCCAGCGCCCGTTCGCCGGGTCCCCAAGCAACCACAACCGACAGACCTTCACTGACCAGACCGCAAGCGACCGAGGCCACCGACTCCTGGTCGAGCGCCTTGTGAGGACCGCCGGTTCCCGAGAGGAGTACCGCATACGGGGTCGACCACTCACCCGTCGGCACTCGATTCGCGACCTTCTCGAGAAACCACCTTCCGTCGGGTGGCGCAACGCCGGTAGGTGATGTGCCAAGGGCCCGCACCATGGCGAGATTCGTGGCCACGACGTGGGACCGACCTGGCGCCCCGGGCACGGTTCGGTCATACGACAGGCCGGCCAACCATTCCCGCCGCCAGGGTCTGGCCAGGCCGATCTTGCGATCCGCGCCAGTCCAGCGCACGACCATCGCGGATTTCGCGGTGCCCTGGGAATCGATGGCATAGTCCGCCTGGAGCTCTCGAAGTCGGGTCTTGAGAGTGCCGACCTCGGCCCGGGTCGTTGCCGCCAGCGGTTTGCGGCGCCAGCTCCCGGTGCGGGTGGTGAACACCGCGTCCACCGCGGGATGGCCTTCGACCAGGCTTTTCAGCGGCTCTTCCACGACCCAGCTGAGGTGTGGTTCTGATTCCAGGGCCGCGAGCTCACAGGCGAGCGGCCAGGTGTGGACGATGTCCCCGAGGGCGGACAAACGAACCAGCACGATTCTCACAACCACCCCCTCTCGCATTTCGAATTTCGGATTTCGAATTTCGAATTTTTCGGATTCAGCCATTTTCCGGATTTCTCTCGGAGGGTGGGAGGGAAATTCCGAATTCGAAATTTCAAATTCGAAATTGGTCGCGTCGAAGGATCGATGTCGGTCATTCCTGTTTGCCGAACCGGTCCAGAACAACGTCAATGAACTCGGTGGTGGCGTGGTCCTTCGGGTCGCCGCAAATGACAGTTCGGCCGCCGTACGCTGCCACCACCTCGCGCTCCGGAACCGAGTCCACGGTGTAATCGGTTCCCTTCGCGTGTATCTGTGGTTTGAGTCTCTCGAGCACCGGTGACACCGTCTTGCTGTCGAAGAGGCAGATTCGATCCACCATCCAGAGGTGGGAGAGGATCTCGACTCTTTCCATTTCGGGCATGATCGGACGAAGGTCCCCCTTGCTCAGCTGTACGGAGAGGTCGGAGTTGACTGCCGCAACCAGTCGATCGCCGAACTCGCTTGCGGCCTCGAGATAACGAACGTGGCCTACGTGCAGGATGTCGAATGCGCCGTTGACGAGGACGACCGCGAGGTCCTGCTCCTGCCACTCAGAACACTCGATCGTGAGTTCATCGAGAGTCCGGAGCTTGTCTTCGGGGCGGGTCACGCGGTTTCCACGGCGGTGCGGAGTTCGTCTGCGGAGACAGTCGCCGTACCGAGCTTCATCACCACCAAACCAGCGGCAACGTTGGCGAGTGCCGCTGCTGTGGCCGGGCTTGCTCCGGCTGCAAGCGAGGCGGTGAGCACCGCGAGCACCGTGTCACCTGCGCCGGTGACGTCGGCCACCTCATCGGTGCCGAATACCGGAAGGTGGAGCGGGTCACGGCCAGCTTCGACTAGGGTCATTCCGCGGTTGCCACGAGTCGCGAGCAGGAACCGTGCACCAAGCTGTCGACGCAGATCTTCCGCGCCGTCCACGATTTCAGCGTCCGATTTCAGTTGTCTTCCGCAGTGGGCCTCGAGCTCGCCGAGATTCGGTGTTGCGCCATCGACACTGCCGATCGAGCCGATCCGGTGTCGGGAATCGAGGCATATCCAGGGAGGAGGACCGTTCCGGCTCCGCAGGCCCGTCAGGTCATCAGCTCCGACGCACCCATAGCCGTAGTCGGAGATCGCAACCGCAGCGGCCGTCGAGGCTGCCTCGACGAGGTGCTCACGCACCGTCCTTCGCCAGGGGCCGGTTTCGGGGAGTGTGTCTTCGATATCATATCGGGCGACCTGGTGTTTGAGCGATGACGGTCCACCGCCGAGGACGCGCACCTTGGTCGGTGTCCGATAACCGTCGACGGTTACGATCCGTCCGGTGTCGATCTGACGGCTCTCGAGCTCCGAAATCAAGGCGCTGCCGGGTTCGTCGTCGCCAACAGCAGCTATCGCCGTCACCCTGACGCCGAGTGCCGCCAGATTGGCAAGCGCGTTGGCGCCCCCCCCTGGTACGTCGCGCTGCTCCTCGTGGCGGAGGATAATGACTGGCGCTTCGCGCGACACCCGCTTCGGGGTGCCAAGGATGAAGCGATCCAGCACCAGATCGCCGAAAAGCGCGACCTGACTGTCACCAAAGCGGTCGATGATTTCCAGGTACTCTTTCATTTCACTCATTGTGTGGGTGAGTTTAGCTCAACCCCGTCCGCCGCTCGATATTGGATGTGAGATCTTGGATTCTGCATCTGCCCGCCCACCCAGCTTCGCCCCTTGGGCTTTGCGGTGGCGAGCCCGCCCGATATTGGATATTTGATGTTTGGTGCTCGCCTCGAAAATCGAATGTCCAACATCCAACATCCAACATCCAACATTCAACATCCACACCTACGGTGGCGACGTCTCACCTATACTTACGATCGTGAACTCTCTCCTGTCTCCACCGCTTGCCCGTTGGGATGGGCTTCATCTTGCCCTCGATCTCGATCATCTCGAGCGCTATCTCGAGGGTCTTCTCTCGACGCGGGAAGAACTCCGCGATCTGACCCTGACTGGGGCAGGTGATGCGTTGGCGGCGGAGGTGACGGTGGTATGGAAGGGCATTCCCGCTCGTGTCGCTCTCGAACTGGCAGAGATCAGACTACGGCACCGCCATCTCGGATTTCGCATGCGCAATCCCCGCGCACTCGGCGGAATTCCGGTGCCGAGATCGGCCATCGAGTTCGGCCTGAAGGCGCTCGACAGTCCACTGCTGAGCGTGTTCGTCGGAGAGGGAATCCTGGTCGTCGATCTCCGGCAGTGGCTTCCCGAGGAGCTGGTCCTCGAGATCGTGACGGTTCAGGGCACTTCGCGCAGCCTCCACGTGTGGTTTGGGCCCGGGTTTCTCAGAAACCTGCCGGGGAAAGGCCCGGCGCTATTGCCGTCATCGACCACCGCAAGCTGATTCGGTCCCCACGTCCTGACGGCCCGACGGCCAAACGACCCCGATTTCTCGGTCCCGGCAACGGCCCTGGGCTGCAGTCTGGCCGAAGAGCCGTCGAGCCGAATAGCCAGCGAGGCCGGCGGAGCGCGCGATCCCCACTGATATCGTGCTTGGCGCGATGGCCGAAAAGTACGAGAAAATGCCTTGACAGGCGAGTTTTGCTTGAGTAGAGTCTTGTTCCCCTGTGTCCGCGGGGGCTTGGGACAAAAGAGGAACGATCATGCGAACTTATGTACCAAAAGAGGGTGAGATTACGCGCGACTGGGTGGTGATGGACGCGGCCGATCAGGTGCTGGGTCGTCTTGCCAGCGAAGCCGCTCGTATTCTCCGCGGCAAGCACAAACCCGAATTCACGCCGCACCTCGACACCGGTGATTTTGTGGTCATCGTCAATGCCGAGCGGGTGAAGCTCACCGGCGGCAAGCTCGATCAGAAGGTTTATTATCGGCACTCCGGCCGGCCCGGGTCACTCAAGTCCGAGACTGCCCGAGAACGCCTCGAAAAGCACCCGGAGCGAGTGATCCAGGCTGCGGTTTGGGGGATGCTCCCCAAAAATCGCCTCGGCCGCAAGCTCCTGCGCAAGCTGAAGGTATACGCGGGTCCCGAGCATCCGCACGCGGCACAGCAGCCCAAGACCCATACCCTGTGATCTGAGAGGGGGAGTTCGTGGCAGAGATCCAGTATTACGGCACCGGGCGACGCAAGACGTCGGTCGCCCGCGTTTACCTGCGGCCGGGAAGCGGCAAGATCGTGGTCAACAAGCGAGACTTCGATGAGTACTTCCCCAACCAGGTCCTGAAGATGGTGATCAGGCAACCGTTACTTTTGACCGAAACCGCCGACAAATTTGACATTCTCGTCAACGTCCACGGCGGCGGCCCGACCGGTCAGGCAGGCGCGATCCGCCACGGAATCTCTCGCGCCCTGCTCGAGTACAACGGAGAGCTGCGTCCGCGGCTCAAAGCCGTCGGTTTCCTGACCCGCGATGCACGCAAGGTGGAGCGCAAGAAATACGGCCAGCCCAAGGCCCGCAAGCGCTTCCAGTTCTCCAAGAGGTAAGGGAGTTATTCGTGGCGAACATTCAGATGAAGGAGCTGCTCGAAGCGGGAGTCCACTTCGGGCATCAGACGAGGCGATGGAACCCGAAGATGAAACCGTTCATCTTCGGCAAACGGAATGGCATCCACATTGTCGATCTGCAGAAGACCCTCCATCACTTCGACGACGCTGCCGAGTTCATCCGAGACCTGGCGGCCAATGGCCGCAATGTGCTCTTCGTCGGCACCAAGCGGCAGGCGCAGGATGCGGTCCGCGAAGAGGCCGAGCGTTGCGGCATGTTCTACATGAACCACCGCTGGCTGGGCGGGACGATGACCAACTTCCGTACCATCCGCAAATCCATCCAGCGCTTCAAAGAGATCGAAGAAATGCTCGCCAACGAGGACTCACATTTGACGAAGAAGGAGCTCATTCATCTCGAGCGTCAGCGCCGCAAGATGGAACGCGCCTTTGGCGGGATCAAGGATATGGAAGATCTGCCGGACGCGCTGTTCGTGATCGACACCGTGCACGAGCACATCGCGATCAAGGAGGCGAACCGACTCGGCATCCCGGTCGTCGCGGTTGTTGACACCAACTCGGATCCCGAAGAGGTGGACTTCCCGATCCCGGGCAATGACGATGCGATCCGCGCAATCCGGCTGTTCACCTCGCGCATCGCTGACAATGTGCTCGAGGGCCTCAACCTCGCCGATGAAAGATTCGTTGGTGAGGAGGACGCACCGGCCGTCGCCGAAGAGACGTCGGCCGAGGACTTGGCTGAAGCTGCGGAAGAGCAGGCAATACCGGCTGCCGATGAGCCGGCTGCCGAGGATGCCGCGACGGAAGAGCCCGCGACCGAAGAATCCGCGACCGAAGAACCCGCTACTGAGACCGAAACCGAGGCCGTTGCGGACGAGTCGGATCAGACTCCTGTCGAAAAAGCTGACGAGGAGAAGGTCGAGGAAGCTCCAGAAGAAACGGCTGCCGAAGAGGAGGACGCCGCCGCAGAGACTGCGGCAGCGAACGAGGATGCAGCCGAAGAGGTGGCTCCGAAGGAATAACAGGGCATCGGGATGCAGAATTCAATCGGGGCCAGGAGTCATGCACGCCTGGCCCCGAATTGTGATGAGACGGACAGAGAGAGGTGAAGGAAATGGTAATTACGGCACAGGCAGTCAAGGAGCTCAGGGACAGGACCGGCGCAGGCATGATGGACTGCAAGAAAGCGCTGACCGAAACTGGCGGCGACATCGACGAGGCGATCAAATACCTCCGCACCAAGGGTTTGGCTGCGGCGGCGAAGAAGGCACACCGAACCGCCAGTGACGGCACGGTTGTGGTGATCGGCGACGATTCCGCGAAAGTGGTTTTAGAGCTCAATTGCGAGACCGACTTCGTCGCGCGCAACCCGGAGTTCGTATCGTTCGCCGAGGCTCTTGCAGAGCAGGCATTGTCCGCGGGAGTTACCGACACCGAGGAGTTGAAGGCACAGCCCTTCTCCGGCGACCCCGAACACACGGTCGAAGAGGCGATATCCCAAAAGGTTGCAACCATCGGAGAAAATGTCGTCCTGAACCGCCTGGCTCGGGTCGAGGCGGCAGAAGGAAACCTCCTCAACTCCTATGTGCACGGCGGCGGAAAGATTGGTGTCGTCGTTGAGGGTTCGGGTGGGGCGGACCATGAGACGCTGCACGACGTGGCCCTTCACGTCGCGGCCAGTGAGCCGCGGTTCGTGAACCGTGACGAAGTGACCGATGACCTGCTCAGCTCCGAGAAGGAGATCGCGCTCAAGCAGGCGATCGAGGCGGGCAAGCCCGAAGAGATCGCCAAGAAGATCGTCGAAGGCAAAATGGAGAAGTTCTTCGTCCAGGAAGTGCTGCTCGAGCAGGCCTTTGCCAAGGAGCCGGACAAGTCGGTCAAGCAGTACCTCCGGGAAAAGGCCGGAGACGATGCAACCGTCGTCCGCTTTGTCCGTTTCAAGCTCGGCGAGGGGAGCGAAACATAATCGTATGACAGAGCCGGAACCGTGCTACCACCGGATCATGATCAAGCTATCGGGCGAGGCCCTGATGGGGTCCCAACCCTTCGGGATCGAGCCTGCGGTGGTGCGGGCCATAGCCGGCGAGATCGTTCAGGTTGCAGAGCTCGGGGTCGAGATCGCGGTGGTCGTCGGTGGAGGCAACATCATCCGCGGTGTGTCGGCCCATGAACAGGGCATCGACCGAATCACCGGTGATTCGATGGGGATGCTGGCGACGGTCATCAATGCGCTTGCACTTTCGTCGGCGATCGAGCAGCTCGGTTGCCAGACCCGAGTCCAGACGGCGATCGAGATGAACGAGGTGGCGGAACCCTTTATTCGGCGCCGCGCGATTCGTCATCTCGAGAAGGGACGCGTGGTGTTGTTTGCCGGTGGCACCGGCAATCCGTTTTTCACGACTGATTCTGCAGCCGCGCTGCGCGCCAACGAAATCGACGCCGAAGTGCTGATGAAGGCGACCAAGGTAGACGGTGTCTACACCTCCGACCCTGTGACCGACCCCGACGCCAAGCTGATACCCCGTCTGAGCTACGAAGAGGTCTTGCAGCGGGGGTTGAAGGTCATGGATGCAGCGGCGATCGCGCTGTGCATGGAAAGTGAGATCCCGATCCAGATTTTCAACATCAACGTACCGGGTATCATGAAGCGAGTTGTGATGGGCGAGCAGGTCGGATCCTGGATTGGACCGAAGGAGGCCGTATGAAGGACGTGTTGAAAGAAGTCGAACAGAGGATGGTCGGAGCCGTTGAGGCCTTCCAGTCCGAGCTCGCGTCGCTCCGGACCGGCCGCGCCTCTCTGGCGCTCGTGGACGGGATCACAGTCGATTACTACGGTTCCCAGACCCCGCTCAATCAGGTGGCGGCCCTATCGGTTCCGGACCCGACCACCATCGCCATCGCCCCTTGGGAACCGAAGGTGCTGGCGGAGGTCGAAAAGGCAATCCTTCGTTCGAACCTCGGTCTCACGCCCAACAACGACGGAAAGGTTGTCAGGCTCAACATTCCGCCGCTGACCGAAGAGAGGCGCAGGGAGCTGGTGAAGGTGGCGCATGATGTCGCCGAAACTTCACGCAACGAAATTCGTCAGGTTCGGCGCGACGGCAACGACAAGATCAAGAACCTGGAAAAGGCCAAACAGATCTCCGAGGATCAGATGCACGATGGCCAGGATCAGGTGCAGAAGTTGACTGACACCTACGTCGAGAAGGTCAATACGATCCTCAAAAAGAAGGAAGAAGAGGTGATGGAGGTTTAGGGCTCCTCCCCTTCCAGACCTTCTTTGTCGACTATCCTCGCCAGCCTGCTCCGGGTACACTGAAACCCGCAACCATGGTGAGGCGATGAATCTGGCTTTCGTGTGCGTCGGTGCCGGTCGTGGTGTGCGGTTCGGCGGCGACAAGCTGGTCGAAAAGCTCGGACGTCGAACGGTTCTCGAGACCGCGCTGGTGGCCCTGCAGAGAGCGGAGCCGACCGCGCTGACGGTGGTCGTGGTCGAGAACTCCAAGGTCGAATCCTGGCGAGATTTCCTTGCGCCGGAGTTCCCGCAGGTTCGGGTTGTCGGAGGAGGTGACCGACGCCAGGACTCGGTTCGTGAGGGCGTGCTCTTTGCCGCCCAGGCAGGAGCCGAGGTAGTTGCAGTCCATGACGCCGTCCGTCCGCTGGTCGATCCATCCGATGTGCGGGCGGTGATAGCGGCCCTCGGCGGCGCGTCGGGTGCGATTCTGACCTCGAGAATCTTCGACACCGTCAAGCGGGTCGACGGCGACGACACAGTTGTCGACACCATTCCCCGAGAGCGTCTCCGTTTCGCGCTCACGCCCCAGGTATTTCGCGTGTCAACCCTGATGGAGGTTTGGGAGCGATCCGATATGGCGCGAACGTGGACCGACGAGGCTGCGCTCCTCGAGGCTGCCGGATTGCAGGTGCGCGCGGTGCTCGCCCGTCAGCCGAACCCCAAAGTGACGACCGGGGCGGATCTGCAAATCGTGCGTGCGATGGTGGAGCAGGCACCGTGAAATCATTCCGCATCGGCCAGGGCTTCGACGTTCATCGTTTCGCCGACGGGTGCCCCTTGAAAATCTGTGGTGTGACCCTTTCCGCGGACTCAGGTCTCGAAGGACATTCGGACGCCGATGTGGGTCTGCACGCGGTAGCAGACGCCATCTTCGGTGCCTTGGCTCGCGGCGACCTGGGAGAACACTTCCCGGAATCCGATCCCCGGTGGCGGGACGCCGACTCGTCGGTTTTTGTTGCCCGTGCCGTGGCGTTGGCAGTATCCGAAGGGTTCGCACTCGCCAACTGCGATCTCACGATTGTCGGAGATCGTCCCCGAATCGCGCCTCACCGCGATCACCTGCGGGAATCGCTGGCGAGAATCCTCGGAGTTTCGGCTCGTGCCGTTTCGGTCAAGGCGACCACCACGGAGGGACTGGGATTTCTCGGCCGAGAGGAAGGGCTGGGAGCGATCGCGATCGTGCTCTTGTCGGAGGTGGATCGGAATGGGTGAAGATCTTTGGACAGTAGGCTTCCACGCGGTGACGGCGGTGCTCGAAAGCGACCGCCCGGTTGACGTGTTGTGGTTGCAGAAGGAACGCCGGGATCAGAGAATCCGGCAAATCAGAAACCTCGCGCACCGGCGCGGAATACACTATGACCTGGTTCCGAAAGCCAGGCTCGACAAGGTTGCGCAAGGGGTCGCTCACAACGGTTGTGCGGTGCGCTCCGCCCCGGTTGTGTTTGTCGAACTCAACCAACTTGTGCGAAATGTCGATGATGCGTCGCGCTTGCTTCTGCTCGACGACATTACTGACCCCCACAATCTCGGAGCAGTGCTGCGAACTGCTGCCGCCTTCTCGCTTGGCGGGGTGGTGATTGCCGGCCCCTCGGCGCCTCCACTGGGAGGCGCGGTCGCGAAGGCCGCGGCAGGTCTGCTCGGGGCGGTTCCCCTGGTTCGGGTGCGAGTGGCGGCGGATGCCCTGGCTCGGCTGCGGGGAATGGGTTACTGGGTTTTCGCCGCCGACACGGGAGGAAGACCTCTCGATGAGGTGAAGTCGTCGCCACGCTGGGTCCTTTGCGTCGGCGCCGAGGAGCGTGGCCTGCGTGCCAAAACGAAGTCGCAGGTTGACGAATTCGTGGCGATTCCGATGGCCGAGGGCGTCGAGTCGCTCAATCTGTCCGTCTCGGCCGGCATCCTTCTCTGGGAGCTGTCGAGGAGCCCCGACAGATCCTAGATACTCGATTCTCGACGCCGGGTCATTTTGCGCGTCAGCCGGGGTGGGTGGGCGGATCGAGTATCCAGTATCGAGGATCGAGCATCGGGTGGGCGGGTGGCAGGCAGGCTTTTTGCTTGCGCACAGGGAATTCCTGTGCTATCGTCCCTTTCCCACTGCCTGTAGGCAGAGGTGTGTTCTTTGTTACGAGCAATGAAGCGGGAGTCGAGGTTCTGCTGGCGTAGCTCAATGGTAGAGCAGCTGATTTGTAATCAGCAGGTTGCGGGTTCGATTCCCATCGCCAGCTCCATTGGCGAGATCGAATGGGATGCAGGCGTGGCCGAGTGGTTAAAGGCAGCAGACTGTAAATCTGCCGGCATATTGCCTACGGTGGTTCGAACCCATCCGCCTGCACCATCATCAAGTGAGAAACGTCGACGAGCGAGAGTCGCGGGAGTAACTCAGTGGTAGAGTCTCGGCCTTCCAAGCCGTTGGTCGCGGGTTCGATCCCCGTCTCCCGCTCCAGACAGAACGAGGAGGCCGCCCACGTAGCTCAGTGGTAGAGCACGTCCTTGGTAAGGACGGGGTCACCAGTTCAAGTCTGGTCGTGGGCTCCATGAAAACCAGAAATCGATAACCGGGCGAGCTCGTCACCTCGCGAGCCGAAGAAGCCCGAAACCAGAGAGGGAGGCAAAATGGCCAAGGAGAAGTTCGAGCGGACGAAGCCGCACGTCAACATCGGGACGATAGGTCACGTGGACCATGGGAAGACGACGTTGACGGCGGCGATGACGAAGACGTTGGCAGCGAAGGGGCTAGCGGACTACACGCCGTT
>JAJDNM010000101.1 GCA_022340665.1 Acidobacteriota bacterium
TGCCTCGGTGCGACCGAGCACGATCTCTGTTTCTCTCTCGAGGGCTCCGTTGGAGGGGATATGATCTTTGCCGACGGTTTCGAGTCGGGGAACACATTGGAGTGGTCGAGCGCCGTGCCATGAGTTTTTGAGTCACTTGCCCCGAGAACCACCGAGGCAGGACGGCGGTCTTCCTGCGCAGCTATTCGGGGATCGGCCCGAGGCTCGGCATGAAGGTGTGGACCAGGGCCTTGAATATGGGGAAGGTGGTGACCTCGTATCGGTTCATGAGGACGATGAATACGGCCTCTTGATCCGGAAATCGGGAGAAGCGTGCGACGAAGCCGGCGACCATACCGCCGTGCTGCTGGCGGGTGAGCTCCCTGTAAGGTGTGACGTCCCAACCGAAGCCGTACTTCGTGTCGTTGCCATCCAGGAGAACAGCTCCGGTCCACATCTGCCTCTTCGACTCGTTGCTCAGGACGTTCTCTCCATAGAGAGCTGCGTCCCATTTCGCGAGGTCGCTGGCGGTTGAAAGGAGACCACCTGCTCCGAGGGTGGAGGACGTCTCGGTGGGTCTTCGGTTGATCAGCTCGCCCGACTTGTCGACCCAATAGCCCGCGGCCCGATCGGGAATGATGGTTTCCGGATCCGCCATGCGGGTCCGGGTCATGCCGACAGGCTCGAAGATGCGGTCTTCGAGCACCTCCCCGAGTGGTTTCCCCTCCACCCCCTCGACGATCATACTCAGCAGGAAGTAGCCTGTATTGCTGTAGTTCCAGGCGGTTCCAGGTTCGAAGTCCATGGGTCGGGAGTGGGCGATGCGAATCACCTCCTCCGGTGTGAGGCGGAAACCGTAGATATCGTAAGTGGCAATTTCTTCATAGTCCGGAATGCCGGAGGTATGCGTCATCAGCTGTCGAACCGTCACACCGCGCCACTCGCCGGGCAGGAAGGGCAGATGGGCATGGATCTGGTCGTCGAGTCCGAGCCGGCCCTCCTCGACAAGCATCATCGCTGCCGAGGAGACGAACTGTTTCGAGATGGAGCCGATCTCGAAGACCGTCGTTTCGCTGACGGGCACCGACAGCTCGACGTTGGCCATTCCGTACGGCTTGAGGTGGATCATGCGGCCCTTCGAGGCCACCGCCACGAGGACCCCGGGAATGTGGTTCTTCTCCATGTAGTCTTCGATCCGCCGATCCAGCTCGGTCAAGCGCTCGTTGGTCGGAGTCACGATCTGGGCGGATGCCGAGCCGGTCGCGAGGATCAACGCGGCCAGAGTCGGGGCGAGACCCAGAACGACGAGGCTGGGGTCACTTGGTTTCCGTATGGTCAGCATCAACATCTCCCTAGGTGAATGAAATGCGGCTCCCGCGGCAAACGTTTGGACCCTAAGAATACCGCCCCGAAACCGGCGGGCAAGGGCACAGACCAATGGTGAAGGCAGTCTCTTCCCAAAGTCCCGGCTTCACCTCACGCAGAGATCAGGCACGAGGCGCGCCCGGTATTCGGTCGAGAAACCCTGGGTTGGAGGAATTTGGCTCCATATTTCGTCGAGTTCACGCGAAAATTCTCTGCGAAACAGGTCTTCGTAAATGACTTCCCAGTCGATGTCGCCACCTTCGTCCCATTGATCGCTCAGGTGGACCTGATTCCATGCCGAGGCCGCTTCGTCGTACCCGTGGTTGGCACTGCCGGTCAGCTCAAGTGCCACGAAACAATGGAGCAGACCTCGCTCGACGAGGATGCCATTTGCCGGGCCGAAGTAATTCCTCATCAGGTCGTGGTACGTGGTGATTGACGCGGGGATGTTTTCGACTGCGATGAACTCGATCAGATAATCGATGCCGGCAGGGGCATCTGGGTACGAGGGTTCAGGCGAACCGAAGCACGAGTTCGCCGTGCACCTCATTCGTTGTTTGCGAATCACGGTGAAAATCGAATTTTTGTCGTCGGTCGCGCACGCCGAGTCTTCGCCGTGGAACAGTTCTCCGTTAGACGTGCCGGGCGCGAGTCCGGCGACCAGCAGGAAAGACCAGGCAGGCGTCACGTGGAGGGTCGTCTCCATGTCGATCAACTCGAAGACGCTGACCGTAGATACCGTTCCGCTTTCCCGTAGATCTTTCCACCGAGGCAATAAGCAGCTCCGGAGGTGGGCAAGATAAGCTGCTCTTCGACCCTGTACCACGGAGACCAGTTGGACGACGAACTCAGCGCCAGGCGTGTCAGTGGGCGTCGACGGTGGGTCAGATGGATGTTGGTATTCGACAGTGCACGATGCGAGCACGACAAGCGCGATCACAACCGCGAGTGCGCGCAACACGATGTGAGGGGATGTCACGGATCACATTGTCACACGAGGTGTCACCGGGTCACAAGCTGCACGAGGCACCTGCGCACGGGAGGATTACTCTCTCGGGATCCGGCTCGCGTTCTCTGCCAGCCAACCCTTGAAGGTCTGCACGTTCGGCAAGAGCGAACGTGAAAAACCAAGGTCACGATGGCCGCAGAACAGGTCCTGGAAGTCACGCTTGAACTGGAACATGTTGCCGAGATCCTCTGCGCCGGGGAAGCCGAGCCCCCGGTAGACATCCGGCTCGATCGAGTTGTAGACCACCTTTGCGTCGTAGGCCTGGGAGAGGGCGTCGGCCATCTCCGCACCGGTCAGGTGCTCGCCGGCGATGCCGACCGTCTCGCCTATGAACTCGTCGCCACGCTTGAAGATCTCGTAGGCGGCTCGTCCGATGTCCTCGGCCGCAATCCCTGGGAGCTTGCCCTCGCCCATAGGCAGGGTCAGCGCCAGGGTACCGTCCGGACCTTCTTTCGGCCCCATTCCAAAGTGAATCAGGTTGTCCCAGTAGAACGAGGTCAGCAGATTGGTGGTCGGAACGCCTTCGTCCGAGAACACATGGTCGGACTCGCCCTTGGCGTCGAAGTGGGGGACCTTGTACGACCCCATGAGTGTCGGCATGCGATCGTCCTCGAGCGGCACCCACCGGCGGGTGTCCTCGAGAGTCGACCAGATGACGTGCTCGACGCCGGCCTTTCTGGCGGCGACCGCCATGTTCCTGATGTGCTCCTTCTCCTTCTCCGGCGAGAAATGCTCCCAGAAGAAGGTGACGCAGTAGGCACCGTGTGCACCATCGAATGCCCTCTCGAGACTCTCGACGTCGTCGAGGTCTGCCGCCACGACCTCAGCGCCCATCGCCGCGAGTTCCCGCGCTTTCGGGGAGTCCGCATTCCTGGTGACGGCTCGGGCAAAAAACCCTCCGTCCGAATCGTCGAGGATTGCGCGTACTAATCCGCCGCCCTGTGCCCCGGTGGCCCCGACGACGGCGATGATCTTCTTCTCGGACATGGCTTACCTCCCGGTGTCGTCGAGCGCCGGGTGCGGTGCTCGACTGTGGTTGCGATTCGGTCCCTTTTAACAACAACAGTCACCGAAGAGATCTTCCAAGTCCGGCGTTCCTCCTCACTTCTCGCGCTGGCGTTTCATCTGTTTGGAGGCCTTTTTGATCGATTTCCACTTCTTCCGCTCGGCGCGCTCCGCGCCCTCGTCCTGTTTGATCTCGAGATAGTCAAGCTCTCGCTGGAGCTTCTGATAGCTTTCCAGGCGTTCTTCCTCGATCTCTCCCGCGTCGACCGCGGCGAGCACCGCGCATCCAGGCTCATTCGCGTGACTGCAGTCGCCGAACTTGCAGCGCTCCGCGAGAGCTTCGATCTCACCGAAGGTGTCGCCGAGGGCGTCGTCCGTGCTCCACAGCTGGATTTCCCGCAGACCGGGGTTGTCGATCAGCAGGCCTCCGCGCGGAAGCTCGAACATCTGGCGATGAGTGGTCGTGTGGCGTCCCCGATCGTCACTCTCGCGAACCTCTGCGGTGCGCATGGCGTCGCGGCCGAGGAGCCGGTTGATCAGCGTCGACTTGCCGACTCCCGACGAGCCGATGAGCACGACCGTTTCGCCCCGGTTGAGATACGGACTGAGCTGATCAATGCCCCGATCTTCCCGGGCGCTCAGCGACAGGACCGGAACTCCGGGCGCGATGCTCTCGACCTCCCGGCGCAAGCTGTCGGCGTCCTCCGGGACATCGGCCTTGTTGAGCACGACGACCGGCAGCGCGCCGCTCTCCCAGGCTGTCGCCAACAGGCGCTCCATGCGTCGCAGATTGAAATCACCGTCCAGTCCCATGACGAGAAAGACGGTGTCCACGTTGGCCGCGACGACCTGTTCTTCGGTCCTGTCTCCTGCGACGTTTCTCGACAGGCGGGTCTTCCTCGGGAGGATTTCGTGGATGACCGCCGAGCTGCAGTCTTCGGCCTTCTTCGCGGCGACCCAGTCGCCGACCGCGGGAAGGTCGGCGGAGCTGTAAGCGTTGTGTCGAAGCCGTCCACTCACGTACGCCTCGATCTCCACCTCGGCCGTTTGCACGAGGTAGCGGCCCCGGTTTGACAGGGTGACGCGCGCGGCAGTCAGACCGCGCTCGCGAAAGGGTTCGAAAGCGTCGGATAAATGCTGAGTCCAGCCGTAGGTTTCCAGAGTCATTCGAGATCTCAACTCAACCGTCCGATGTGATTGTAGCCGGTGTACCGGCCGGGAATTCAATCGAATAACAAACCATCGTCAGCGTCGTAGAAGTGAAACAATGCCGATCGGGTGGTTGGGGGAGGTTCGCATGCTTCACACGGTTCGAGCAGTTCTGGGTCTGGTGCTGTCAGTCTTTGTCCTCACCTCGTGTTCTCGGAACCGAGATCCGGGACCGGAGGCGGAACCGGCGCTGGATAGGAGGACTCCCGAGGAGATTGCGGCGATCCTCGAAGAAACCCTGCCGGATTTGATGGGGGCGGCCAAGATTCCGGGCCTGAGCATTTGCCTGATCGACGACTTCCAGGCCGCCTGGTGCGACGCTTTCGGTGTCGCGATCGAAGGTGTACCGGCTACGACGGAGACGGTCTTCCAGGCGGCGAGCCTCAGCAAGCCGGTATTCGCCTACACGGTGCTGAGAATGGTCGACGAAGGAGTGCTCGATCTCGACGCACCGCTCATCGACTCCATTGGCATCGACGCGGCCAGGGCCAATCACCTCGGAGAGAGCTTCGATGATCCGCGGGTTAGAGAGATCACCGCACGGATGGTGATGACCCACAGAACGGGATTTCCGAACTGGCGAGGGAGGGGTGAGCTGACATTCATCTTCGACCCTGACGAACGGTTCGGCTACTCGGGCGAGGGCTTCGGCCTGCTGCAGAAGGTGGTCGAGCGCGTCACCGGGACGCCGATGGAGGAACTCGTGACCACCTACACCTTCGAACCGCTCGGCATGACGAGCTCGACCTATACCGCTTCCGAGGTCGATCTCGACCGGTACGCATGGCCGCACCGGGCATGGGGCGAGGTCCAGCCGAAGCCGGATGATTTCGAGGAACGGCGGAGGAAGGCCCGACCGCACGCGGCCGCGAGCCTGGTTACGACCGCCTCGGACTACGCGCGATTCCTGGTCGCTCTCTCGACAGGCGAAGGCTTGGCAGATGCCACCCATGAGGCCCTGCTGCGGCCGCAAAGCGATGTCGGTGATGATGGGCTGGTTTCCTGGGGCCTCGGCACCGGGCTCGAGC
>JAJDNM010000102.1 GCA_022340665.1 Acidobacteriota bacterium
TGGTCGGGTTGCTCTTCGACGGCAACTGGGAAAGCATGATCTCTGATTGGGATTTCCTTCCCGAGGTAACTCGCTCGATCCACGTCGATGTCCGGTACATGCTGTGGGTGATGGATCGGATCGATGAGGCCTGGCACCTGCTCGAAGAGATGGGTGTCGAACCGACCTTCAAACCGACCGGAAAGAATCCATCGGCGGGATAGGAGCGTCCGGATCCGTGGACGAGGTCCGACAAGCACGGTGACTTACAACTTCGACCCCGATCGCTGGCTCGAAGCGCATCGCGCGGCCCTCGATGCGCGCCGGGATCGCGGCGAGGTCGATGAGGGAGAATACCGCGCCGAACTCCGCGAGCTCGACCGGCGGTACGAGGAGATGGTTGCCCGCCTCGACGGGACCTACGAAATTCCAGGCGGCCCAGCGAGTTCGGTCGAATAAACCCCGAGTCGCCAGCGTTCACTCCCTGGAAGGTGTGGGGATTTGAGTCGAGAGACCAAACTGGGCTTGCTGTACACAACCGGAGCGTTCCTGCTTTGGGGCATTGTGCCGGTGTACTGGAAGATGCTGCAACACGTACCGGCGATCGAAATCCTCGCCCACCGGATCGTCTGGGGCCTGGTCTTTGTCTCGATCTGGATGACGGTCCGCAGGCGTTGGCCTGATCTGCGAGAGGTATTCGGACGCCCCGGAACAGTCGCTGCGCTTCTCGCGTCGACGATCTTCATCGCTACCAACTGGGGTCTCTTCATCTACGCGGTCGTCACCGACCGAGTGCTGGCGACCTCGCTGGGTTATTTCATCAACCCGTTGGTCAACATACTCCTCGGCCTCGTCGTGCTTCACGAGCGGCTCAACCGGCGCCAATGGACGGCCGTCGCCCTCGCCTCTCTCGCGGTCGTCCTGTTGACCGTGCAGGCCGGCGAGCTTCCATGGATCTCTCTCGTGCTACCGGTTTCTTTCGGTCTCTACTCTCTGCTCCGGAAAACGGTTCATGCCGACGCGGTGGTCGGCCTGACCTTCGAGACAGCCGCTCTCACCCCACTGGCCGTAGGGCTGCTCGTCCACCAGGAGCGCCTCGGGGTCGGGGCTCTCGGTCACCTGGGTTTCAAAACCGACTTCCTGCTGGTGGTCTCAGGCGCCGTCACCGCCGTACCCTTGATCCTCTTCACCCTCGGCGTGCGGCGAATCCGCCTGTCGACTGCCGGCCTCCTCCAGTACATCGCGCCGACCTGCACCTTCTTGCTCGCGGTCCTGGTCTACGATGAACCGTTTTCCACTGCTCATGCCATCAGTTTCGGACTCATCTGGGCCGCTCTTGCCATCTACAGCCTCGATCTCCGGGCGAGGCTTCGCCAGGTGCCGGCGATAGACGCCGCCGTGTCACCGGCCATTCCGCCCCTCGAGGACTGACGCTTGGGGGGTGAACCCGCATTACTCATGAGGTCTCGTGACGAGGTCGGCGAGGTGCTGTGCCCGGCGGGGTGAGCGAACCGACGGGCGCGGAGGCGTACGTGACGGTACGGCGAGCACCCCGGGGGGAGCAGACACCGCCGGGTAGAGTGCAGCGGCGGCCGCAGTAGAGGCTTCGTGAAAAATGCGGGTTGAGAACCTATATTGAAAGTAGGAAATCCTGTCCGAAAAGCTGAAGGGAGGTGCCATGAGCCCGACCGAAGAAATGATCGAAGTCTTTTGTCCCCGGTGCGGTGAAGCCTACGTTCACTGGGAGAACCCCGTTTCGAGTTCCTCGGCATTTTCCACCTGCCCCCACTGCGGCTACGATCCCTCGACTGACCGGCTCATTCACGAGGACGGCGTCTGGTCGCTGGTCGCCGAGGAAGAAGAGCGCGCCGAGCATTGAACGCGGTCACACGGGAGGCGGAGCGAGGCCTTCAGTCGTCCCGAATGCTGGCAGTTCAAACCGAAAGGTCGTCCCCACGCCCTCTTCGCTTTCGCAGTGGATGTTGCCGCCATGAAGCTCGACGGCTCTTTTCGCGATCGCCAGGCCCAGACCCGCTCCCCTGTCCTCTCCCCCGGCTGACGCCGCCTGCGAGCGGTGGAACCGATCGAAAACCAGTGGGAGATCGGCGGAGGCGATTCCCGAGCCGGTGTCACACACCTCGATCCGAAGCCACTCACCGAGCGGCTCCAGCCTGACATCGATTCTTCCCCCCTCGGATGTGTGGCGGAGCGCATTGTCGAGGACGTTTTCGAGGGCCCGTTCTATCAACCCGACATCGGCAGAGATCCACACGCGCTCAGTCGTCAAATCGGCTCGCAAGGACACTCCGCGGTCCTCGGCCGGCAGCCGATACTTCTGTGCGACATCTTGTACCAACTCACCGATCGGCATGCGTTCGCATTCGAGCGGCTCGTGCAGCGCGTCGAGCTTGGCCAGCTCGAACAGGTCCGATACCAGACGGCCAAGACGGCTGGCTTGCTGCAGTGCGATATCCAGGTATTCGCGTCGCTGTTCGGACTCGAGGGAGGCCTCCTTGAGAATCAAGGTCTCGATGTAGCCCTGGAGATGAGTCAGAGGTGTCCTCAGATCGTGTGACACGTTGGCGACCATCTCGCGGCGAAGACGATCCTGTTCCTCCAGCTTGACGATCTGATCCTCAATTCGCGAAGCCATCTGATCGAACGTCACCCGCAGCTCGTCCACTTCATCGTGATTTCGGGGAAGGCGAGATATACCAATCTCATCGAGACCGGAACCCAGGGACTCACGACGCAACACCGCCATTTCCCGGGTGAGTCTCGTCAGCCGAGACGTCAATCTTCTCGAAAGCAGGACCGCGCCAATCAACGCCATGGCGGTGATGCCAGCCACCGCCACCGCTCCGGCTCGGAGGATGTAACTCCCCCTGAGCATCTCGGCAACGGACACGAACTGCTCACTCGCGAGCACGATGTAGAGATATCCCTCGAGTTCTCCGTCACGGAGAATCGGCGCGGCGGAAAAGATGTTTCGACGATCCGGATGGCGTGGGTCCTCACCGACGATCGGCAACCGCCGCCCTCCTGCGATGTACTCGCGGACCGGACCGAGAGCCACCCCAGTGAGTTTCACTCGTCCCGGTGGAGCAGAGTACGCGAGGATGTGGCCCGATGGGTCGAGCAGGTAAAGCTCGATCGTCGGGTTGACCACCATCATCATGTGAAAGACATGTTCGAGTGCGTCGCGATCGATCTCGCCGTCGACGATGAGCAGCTTCTCCTTGACCATGTTGGCGGCGAGATCGAGGTGAATGCGCTGCTGTACCTCCCGTTGATAGAGATAGCTCGTTACCAGGGTCACAACGAGGGTCACACCGCCGACCACCAGAAACAGTCCGAAAAGCGCGACCGAAAGCTTCGTGTTCAGACGTATCACTTCAGCATCCCGTCATTTTCATGTTCGCGATTTCGGACCTTTGAATGGTCGACATCTCTCACCCTCCAGCGACCGCAGGATCGAAGAAGCGATATCCCACTCCCCACACGGTACGGATGAACTGTGGTTCCGCCGGGTCCTCTTCGATCTTCGCGCGGAGGCGATTGATGTGGGAATTGACGGTGTGCTCGTACGTGCCCTCACCGTATCCCCAAACCAGATCGAGGAGCTGACTTCGTGTGTAGACCCGCCCGGGATGGCGAGCGAACTGAAGCAGAAGATCGTACTCCTTGGCGGTCAGATTGACGCCGTCGCCCCGGATAGACACTCTCCTCTTTTCGCGGTCGATTGTCAGCCCATCGAAGTCCAGAGGGATCGAATCCGCCTGCTCCTCGGCCATTCGATCGACGCGACGCAGTATTGCCTTGACCCTCGCCACCAGCTCACGCACGCTGAAAGGCTTGGTCAGATAATCGTCGGCGCCCAACTCGAGGCCGAGAACTCTGTCGACCTCTCCGGAACGAGCGGTGAGAATGAGGATGGGCGTGTAATCCTGTCGCCGGCGAAGCTCGCGGCACACATCGAGGCCGTCCATATCCGGCAGCATCAGGTCGAGGACAATGAGATCGAATCGACCCTTTGTCATATGGGAGAGCCCTCTCGCGCCAGTCAGCGCGACCTCGACCCGGCATCCCGCGTCGCACAGGTGCATCTCGACAAGCTTCGCCAGCTGAGGTTCGTCCTCGATTACCAATATGTCCTTGCTCATCATTCCCCCCGCAGTCAGCCTGTCGGACAACGCAGATCGAAGGTCGCTGATGGTACGGGGCGTCACACCCCGTACCATCAGCAGTTAGCTCGAGATCGAGTCCTGGTTACTATTTGAGGATCTTGATTTCGACGACCGGGTTTTGCCAGTTCCATTCCGCCGGAGACAGATCGCCTCCCCCGTGGAGGCCCGGGTGGACGTGAATGAATCCCTCCGCGCCATCGGTGGCGCGCTCATGATTGCCGCAGGGCGGCCCCGGGATGACGGAACAAAGCTCGTTGTTGGCCTCGCTTCCCGCGTCCCACGCGACTGCCGAGACCCGCTGGGGCTGCCCACCCGGCTCGATGAAGACGTTGTCGACTCCGAAAAAGCCATCGTTCGTCGTCACCAGCATTCCGACCGCACTGAGCCGGTTGAACCTGCCCCTCTTCTCGATATCGAAGACCAAAGTGGCTCCGGGCATGAGGGGACCGTCAGAAACCACAACGTCCAACACTTCGTCGCTTTCGCCGAGTAAGGCCGCGAGTGGCATCGGGTCGCCATCCTCGGCCAACATCGCAAGCTCGTCCGAGGCGGGGTTTCCGGGAATGAACGCCCGAGCCTTCCAGGTGTGAGTGACCAGCAGCGGTGGGCTGATGATCTGCTTGCTCACATTGGTGAGTTGGACCCTCACCATGTCCTGCGCCGTCGCGGGCACCGCCCACGTCGTCACCACGATCGCCAGTACTCCAAGAATAATCGTCCGTTTCATGCTCACTCTCCTTTCGTTGGTTCGGCGACCTCGGCCGCCGCAAGACCAACGATGGAGCCCGAAATTCACGAACGCCTCACGGATTTCTCACATTTCTGTCCCGAACTGCGCAGGCTTCCCGGCGCCGATATCCTTCGGGCAAACTGATTCCCGTAACCCGAGTCCTCGTCTCCGATGGGTCCTAGGAACCGTCAGGGTGCGCAGTAATCATTTCGACGGGTCGTGCCCGTAGTAGGATGAACCAACGGGAGGCCCGTGATGAATCTGGAGCAGGCGATCACCACCGCGCTCGAGTATGAGGGTCGCGTCCACAAGACCTACTCAGAAGCAATTGAAAATGCGCAGCACGAAGTTGCACGGAAGGTTTTCTCGACGTTGTGCGACGAGGAGTTGGAGCACATCAAATATCTCAAGGAAAGGCTCGAGGAGTGGCGGTCGACAGGCACGGTTACCCTCGCCAAGCTCGACACGGTCCTCGTGCCCAAGTCGGCCATCGAAGCCGCCACCACGAAACTGCGCGAACGGCTGGAACCGGACGGCCGCAATGTCCGGGGAACGGAGTTCGAGAGCCTCAAGAAGGCTCTCGATGTCGAGCGCGAAACCAGCGCGTTCTACAAAAAAATGGTCGCTACCCTCGATGAAGATGGCCGACGTCTCTTCGAGCGCTTCGTCGAGATCGAGGAGGGCCACGTCGCCATCGTCCAGGCCGAAATGGATCTCGTGTCCGGCACCGGGTACTGGTTCGACACGGCAGAATTCGACCTCGAAAAAGCCTGAGCGCCAAACCGGAGAACATTCACTTGAGTCCGACCAACAGTGGAAGAAGCCGCATACCTCAGGGCTCCAGTTCTGGCGAAACTACATTCGCCCGTGATCTCGGCCTCTTTGACGCCACGATGATCGGTGTCGGCGCCATGATCGGCGCCGGCATCTTCGTTCTCACCGGCATCGCGGCGGGCGTTTCGGGGCCGGCTTCGATCCTCGCCTTCGCGCTCAACGGTGCGGTTACCCTGCTGACCGCCTTCGCGTACGCCGAGCTGGCATCGGCCATTCCCCGTGCGGGCGGCGGATACTCATACGTTCGACTCGCCTTTCCCGGCGCCATGGGGTTCATCTCGGGCTGGATGTTGTGGTTCGCCTACACCGTGGCCTGCAGCCTCTACGCCCTCGGTTTCGCAGGCTATTTCTGGGAGGTCTTTCACAAGTACATGCCCGGGCTGACCGAAAGCGTATTCGGTGTTGCCGGCGAGTACGTTCCGATCGCCCTGGTCACGCTCCTGGTCAGCTTCATCTTCCTCAGGTTGAATATCCGAGGGGCACAGGTAACTGGCTTGGCCGAAAACACGCTCACAATGGCGAAACTGGTCGTGCTTGGCATTTTCGTCGCGTACGGGCTCAAGAAAATCTTCGGTGCCCCAGCCGAATCCGCCGCCGGCTTCACGCCGTTCTTCCCCCTCGGCGCGAGCGGCGTCGTAGTGGCGATGGGTCTGACGTTCATCGCTTTCGAGGGGTACGACCTGATCGCGACTGTGGCCGAAGAAATCAAAGAGCCCGAAAAGAACATCCCGCGCGCGACGTTCATCGCCCTGGCGGTCACGATCGTCATGTACCTTCTCATCCTCTTCGTTTCTCTGGGAGCGATTTCAGTTGACGGAATGGCCTCCTGGGAGTTTCTCGGCAAGTACGGAGAAACCGCCATCGTCCGCGCCGCGGAACAGTTCATGCCTGCGTTTGGCGTCGCTGTGATCGTCGTCGGCGGACTTCTGTCAACAATGTCGGCGCTCAACGCGACAATACTCGCCGCATCCCGTGTGGCCTTTTCGATGGCCCGCGACCGCTGGTTGCCGAAAAAGATCTCTCACATCGATCCGGTGCGGAGAACGCCGAAGTTTGCCATCATCGTGACCGGCGTGATCCTGCTTGCGATGGCCGTTGCGCTGCCGATCGAAACAGTCGGTTCGGCTGCGAGCCTCATCTTTCTCCTCACCTTCGCGCTGGTCAATCTTTCGGTCATCGCACTGCGGCGCAAGTCCCCGGAGATCGAGCGCAAATACAGGGTGCCGTTTTATCCCCTGACGCCGATTCTCGGCATCATCCTCAACGTCTTCCTCGCCCTCTACCAATTCACGTTCCAGCCGATCGCCTGGTACATCACAATTGGCTGGATCGTGTTCGGCCTGCTTCTCTATTACGCCTACTCCGACAAATTGGCCGGCGACATCGAGCCTCAGGTGCTCGTGCCCTCGCGACGCGTTGACGAGCCTCGGCCCGAGGATTCGGTGTTGGTGGTCCTCCACAGTCCGGACTCCATGAAGACCCTGATCGACTTCGCAGCGCCGGTGGCAGAGCAGCGCCAGAGGCGTCTGGTGGCCATCACGGTGGTCGAGGTCCCGCCGCAGCTTCCAGTTCACGAGGGGATCCGGTTCGCACACCACAAGGAGGCCCTGCTTCGAGCTGCCCAGCAGTACGGCAGAGAGCTCGGAGTCACGATCGAAACCGACCTGGTCATCGCTCACCGGGTCGAGGAGGGCATTCTCACCGGCGCGCTGCGCCACCGAGCGGACATGATGCTCCTTGCCTGGAAGGGATTCACCCATACCAGCAAACGGGTGTTCGGGGAGACCGTCGACCACATTGTCCGACTCGCTCCATGCGACCTGATGGTTCTCAAGATCGCCGGCGACGACTTTCATACCTGTCTCTTCCCGACCGCCGGCGGACCGAATGCGCAGCTCGCCGCAGACCTCCTCAATGCGCTTGCGGAGGCATTCGACATGGTCGTCACCGTGGGTTACGTCGTCCCTCCGGGCGCCGACGAAGACACTCGCCACACCGCCACCAACTGGATCGACAAGACCCTCGCCCATTCGCAGCTCAGCGTCCCGGTCGAGAAAAAACTCATCGAATCCACTTCGGTCGCCGGCGGCCTCGGCAAGGCAAGCCGGGATTTCGACCTGGTCATCATCGGGGCGGCCAAAGAACCGCTCTTCCGAAAAATCCTGGTTGGGGAGATCCCACAGAATGTCGCCCGATACTCGCCCGCCTCGGTGCTCGTCGTGAAGCGCTACGAGGGACCGTTCAAGACGACATTCAAGAAAATCCTGGGTTGAGCGTACGGTCAGTCGTCGATGATCTACCCTCGACTCATCAACACAAGAGGAGCACGCAATGACTGGACCCACCATCGGCATCCTCGGTCTCGGCGCCTACCTGCCGGAACGGATCATGACAAATGACGACTGGGCCGAACATGTTGACACTTCCGATGAGTGGATCACCGCGCGCACCGGCATCAAGACACGAAGACTGGCGGAGGAGGACCAGACAACCGTCGACCTCGCCGCAGCCGCTGCCCGACGGGCGCTCGAAGATGCCGACACGGCAATCGAGGAGATCGACGAAATCATCGTCGCTACCGACACACCGGAGGTCTACATTCCCGACACCGCGTCACACCTCCAAAATCGGCTCGGAGCCAGGGAGGTGCCCGCCTTTGACCTCGGTGGCAGCGGTTGCGCCGGATTCGTTCTCGGCCTCGACATCGCCCGCTCACGGGCCAGCGCGGGAAGTCGAAAGATCCTGCTCGTAGGAGTCGAGCTGCTCACGCGATTGATGAACTGGGAGGATCGCTCGACCGCCGTTCTCTTCGGTGACGCCGCCGGAGCCGCAGTCGTCGGCGCTGGCCAGCATGCAGCCGAAATCCTCGCTTTCACCGCCGGAACTGACGGGACCCAGGCAGAGATCCTCGGTCTCGAGATGGGTGGCACGCGAATGCCGTTCACCGTCGAGGGTGCGCAGCGCGGAGATCACAAAAAGGTGGTGATGAAGGGTCGGGAGGTGTTCCGCGAGGCCGTGACCCGCATGAGCGCTGCGGCAAAAGAAGTCCTGGCTCAGGCAGGGTGTGGCGTGGACGACGTCAAACTGGTGATCCCACACCAGGCGAACCTCCGCATCATCAGTGCGGTTCAGAAAGCACTCGCCGTGCCCGACGACACGATGTACATCAACGTGCAGGATTACGGCAACACCGGTTCGGCCTCGGTCCCCCTCGCCCTGTGGGAGGCGCGAAACAAGGGTCGGATTGGCTCTGGAGACATGGTTCTGCTGACTTCGTTTGGTGCGGGATTCCACTGGGCGGCAGCTCTGTTGCGATTCTGAACCACGCATCCGCCCCTCGCGCGCTGTTGCAGCTATGTTCGACCCGCAAAGACGCCAAGATCGCCAAGGAGAATACAAAAATCTCTCAACGTCATCCTTGCGCTTTTTGCGATCTCCGCGGTTCAGACAAGGTCGACATGAAGCCCAGCCGAGGTTTGTCTACGCCGATCAGATCACTGCCAGCTGACGCGATAGCGACACACCTCGTCACCACGGGCGCGGCACTTTTCTTCCACGATTCGTGGGTTCTTGGCGCCGCACAGCTCGAGCGCTCGTTTGTACCAGCCGATCACAGTCAGACAGTCGGCCTTGGAGAATGTCTCGGCCTCGTGAGTGGTGAGAATTCCCTCCCGTTCGTCCGTCTGCTCGTACTCTCGGCGACCGACCTGGTAGTACATGCGGTAGATCTGGGGTGCCTTGGCCAGGAACGCCTGCGGGTCGCCGGGCGCGAGGAATGCCGCGTGTACCGTCGTCAGGTTCGCATCGGCAGAGGCTGCGCCGAGACGTTCGAAGACCTCCGGCCTCCCGCCACCCAGAACCCGGACGATGGCGTCATCGAGACGCCTGCCGATTTCGAAATCGAGCCATGCGACGGGTACGAGGCCCCGCAGCGCCTTCTGGTCTTCCGGATCGAGGCTCTCCATGACCCGATCGAGCCCCTCCGGTCCAAACTGCTGGTCGACGAACGCCAACCTGGACTTGAGGACTGAGCCCTTGACCTTCTGGGTGCCCATGAATCCATTGTAGCCATGCCAGGCTTCGGGCCTTGGTGATGCAGGACAATTCCCGAGGTTTGGGACGAGCCTTTCCGTTCATCTCTTCGACGAATCGGGGAAAACACTCGCTCGGCTGCCGTCACGGAGTTCTCCATCGGTGTGCCCTCGAGCGTGCGACGCGACCGCTACGCCGACCACCACCAACGCCGATCCGAACCAGGTTCGCGGCGTCATGGGTTCGGCCATCAACGCAGCACCGATGAAAAGCGCGACAACCGGAGTCCCGTATCCGATCAACGCGACCTGCCGGACTTCCATATGCTCGAGGAGCCAGAAATACAGGGGGAAGGTGAGGGCGGTGCCGGCGATCGCCATGTAGAGCAGGGCAGCTACCGGTGCCGGGTCGAATGCCACGGCGCGGTGACGTTCGACCAACGCCGCAACCGGACCCATGATCGCTGCAGCCATGACCATCGCGACAGCGTTGAACGCAATCGGGCGCATCCCCGAGCCCCATTTTTTTACCGATACGCTGACAGCAGCTCCAGCCAGCGGCGACAACAGCATCACGACCGACGCCAATCCCACCATCGGTCCGCCCAGAAGATCGAAATCCTCGGCGAAAATGACCGCGATGCCAGCGAATCCGAGTGCAGTTCCGAAGAAGACCGAAACCGTCATCCGCTCCTCGGGCAGAACGAAATGAGCCAACACTGCAACCAACAGGGGAAACGTCGCGAAGAGGACCGACGCGAGTCCAGACGGCACCCACTGCTCGGCCCAGAACACGACTCCGTACGACACGCAGAACGTGAGCAGGGCGTGAAGCACTGTCAGGCGGCGGTATCGCGGCTCCACGGGCCGCAGGGGAATCTGCTTCATCCAGGCGTAGGCGATCAGGAAACTGGCCGCGATCGCGAAGCGGAGGGCCACCCCGGTGAAGGGTGGAATCCCCCGAAGCGAGATGGTGATCGCCGCCCACGTCGTCCCCCACACCAGGATCAGGATTCCGAGGGCGACGGTCTTCACTAGAGGGCTCGGCGCTGACATGGGGTCCGACTCTACTCCCGCCGGGAAACGAGATCCACACGGCGGAAGGGCGACAGCACGAGCTGCCGCCCGTCGAAAAATCGAAACAAGACTTCCGAACCTATTTCAGGCCGCGCTTCCTCAGGAGCGGTTCGACGCTCGGCTTCCGCCCTCTGAAACGAACGTACAGCACCTCGGGATCCTCCGAGCCTCCCTTCGCGAGGATGTTGGTCCGAAATGACCTCGCCGTCTCCTGGTCGAAGAGGCTGGTCTCCTTGAATGCCTCGAAGGCGTCGGCATCGAGGACCTCGGCCCAGATATAGCTGTAATACCCGGCCGAGTAGCCTCCGATGATGTGACTGAAATACGGGCTTCGATAGCGAACCACGATCTCGGGGATGAGTCCGATCCTGTCCATTGACGCCTTTTCGAACTCGTTGACATCAACCCCTGCTGGATCTTCAAGCGTATGCCAATCCATGTCGAGGTAGCACGCCGCAAGGTATTCCACCGAAGCGAAGCCCTGATTGAACTGCTCCGAGGCGCGGATCTTCTCGACCAGCTCGTCGGGAATCACCTCGCCAGTCTGGTAATGCTTGGCGTAGAGCTTGAGCACTTCCGGTTCGAGAAGCCAGTTCTCCATGATTTGTGACGGCAACTCGACGAAATCCCATTTCACGTCCGCTGAGCCTCGGTATCGAAGATCAGACAGGAGCGTGTGCAAAGCATGACCGAGCTCGTGGAAGAGGGTATGGACCTCGTCCAGCGACAGGAGGGCAGGCAGTTCCCCCGCCGGTCGCGAAAAGTTGCCGACGTTGAGCACAACCGGCCGTATTTCTTCGCCGTCCTGCACCCATTGTCCGCGGATATCGCTGCTCCAGGCGCCGCCTCGTTTCCCGGGACGGGGATAGTAGTCGGCCAAGAAGACGCCGAGGTGGCTGCCGTCGGCGTCGGTCACCTCGAAGGTTCGCACTTCCGGATGATAGGTCGGGATGTCGTGGCGCTCGGTGAAGTCGATGCCATAGAGTCGGTGGGCGACCTCGAACGCGCCATCGATTACGTTGTCGATCATGAAATACGAGCGCACCTCCTGCTCGTCGACGTCGTATCTCGCCCGCCGGACCTTGTCGGTGTAGTAGCGCCAGTCCCAGGGCTCGAGCTCGAAGTTCTGGCCATCCTCCCTGATCGCGTCCTGCAGGGCCTCCGCCTCGTCACGGGCCACCGCGAGCGACGGGTGCCATAGATCGTCAAGCAGCTGATAGACCGCCTCCGGAGTCTTTGCCATCCTCTCGTCGAGAATGAAGTCGGCGTGCGTGTCGAACCCCAGGAGCTTTGCCTTTTCGGCCCTCAGTTCCAGGATCTCGGAGAGGATCTCCTTGTTGTCGTACTCGTCGTCGTGGTTGCCGCGCATGATGTATGCGGTGAATATCTGTTCGCGAAGCTCACGGTTGGCCGAGTAGTCGAGGAAGGGATAGTAGCTCGGCCAATGAAGCGTAAACAGCCACGCACCCTCCCTGCCCGCCTCGGACGCCGCAGCCGCCGCACCCTCGATCACGCCCGGTGGAAGCCCCGCGAGATCTGCCTCGTCGTCGATGAAGAGTTGGAACTGATTGGTCTCGGCGAGAACGTTGTCGCTGAAGTTCAGGCCGAGCGTCGACAACCTGCTGTTGATTTCGCGCAAGCGCTCTTTGTCGACATCGGCCAGCTCGGCGCCGCCACGCACGAACTCCCGGTAGGCCTTTTCGAGGAGATTCATCTGCTCGGCATCCAGAGCGAGTTCGTCACGTTGCTCGTAGAGGGCCTTCACCCGTCCGAAGAGCTGCGGGTTCATGCGGATGTCATCTCGCATCTTCGAGGTCATAGGAGCGACCTCTTTGGCGATGGTCTGAATGTTTTCGTTGGTGTCCGCACTCCGCCGTGTTCCGAAGACGCTCCCTACCCTCGTCATCAACAGGCCACTCCCGTCAAGCGCCACGATGGTATTTTCGAATGTCGGAGGATCGGGATTGGCTGCGATCGTCTCGACTTCGGCACCCCACTCGTCGATCGCCCTTTCGAAGGCCGGGAGAAAGTGCTCTTCCTCGATCTCGTCGAATGGCGGCACGCCGAACGGCGTAGTCCACTCCGAGAAAAACGGGTTGTCACCAGGCCCTTCGCTCGTGGCCTGTCCGCCGCAAGCGATCAGCGCCATCACGGCGCAGATCGACAGCAGAATCGAAAGTCGTTTCATGAAAAATCCCTCCAGGGAATGATGCGCCGATCGCCGGTCATCCAAGGAACGGCGACCCGGATGGGCGCATCATAACATCCTCGTTACATCGTCCATCTCAGTTATTGAATTTGACTTGCGATGGCTCGTGGATCTCGGCCCCGTCGAGCACCGCCGCGACGTCGCAACCTCTGAAATCTCCCCGTTGTGATCAGGTCTGACTCGGACTGCCCCTTCAATCCTCGACGTCCTTCGCGACTCCTTCAGCGTACTCCACGCGCCACGGAGGCAGCTCCGTTTCCCCATGCATCACGAAATGGTCCATCCATCGCATCAGCCTGCGCGAGTAATCGTCTCGCGACGCGGCCCGCCGGTTACCATGTCGCTCGCCCGGGTACCGCACGTACCGCACGGGCGTCTTTCCGATCAGCTTGAGGCCTCGGTAGAACTGCAGGCTCTGCGACGGATGTACCCGGCTGTCGGCCGTGCCGCCCGCAATCAAAAGCGGTGTCCTACATTTCTCTATGTGGTAGATCGGGCTCCGTTCGAGGCTGAACTGCCAATTGGTGTAGGGCGGGAAACGAGAGTGGACCATGATGTCTTCGACCGGGATCTCGGTCGTCATGCCCTTGCTGACTTTGTTGCTGATGCCAACAAACATCACACCTGCGCGGAACCGTTCCGAGTATGTGGTGCTCAACCACGCGGTCGCGTATCCGCCATAAGATCCTCCGCTGACACCCACACGATCCGTGTCTGCGATGCCTGCAGCGACCAATGCGTCGACTGCGTCGACCACATCATCGAACTCTTTGCCCGCAGCGTCGTGCTGACCCAGCTTCGAAAACGCAACCCCTCGGCCGGTGCTGCCGCGGTAGTTGGGGTAGAACACCGCATACCCCCGAGCTGCGGCCAACTGACCCGGGGCGGAATAGCTCGATAGCCAGCCGTTTCGGCGGTGCCCTTCGGGACCTCCGTGGACGAACACGATCAACGGAGCAGGTCCCACCTGGCTTCCCATCGGTCGAATCAGGACGCCCGAAAGCTCGAGGCCGTCCCGCGCCTGATGGCGAAAAACCTCCTGCGGCGCCAGATCCACATCCGCCAACCACGGATTGCTGTCCGTCAGACGGCGGGGTGTGGCCTCACCACGGGCCATCGCATAGACCTCTCTCGGATGTGCAGGCGACTCCCCGATCAACGCGATTCGTCCATTTTCCCGCGACAGACTGGGACGCGACATGACGGGAATTCGATCTCCGTTCTTTACCTCACCCGAAGTCGCAACGGTCTTCGACTCCCCTCCTCCGACACCAATTTCAGCCAGGCGCGTCTCTTCGCCTTCGTCTGCGACAAACATCAGCGTGGCGTTGTCCCGCCACGCGAACGAATAGATGTGTCCGTCGTGACCCGGAACGAGGTTCCGCAGCTCTCCACCGGTCGAGGGCGCTACCATCAGGCATCCCGCCGACGGGTCGTTCGGATCCTCCGCCGAAATCATGGCGATCGTCTTACCGTCAGGGCTGAACTCGAACGCGCCCAGCTTTCCCGGATTGTTGAATTGCGTTTGAACTGCACCACTCTCGGCGTCGACGATCGTTACCTTCTTGAACATCATCTCGTCGTCTACCAGCGGGCGCGGCGCGACGGCGACCGCCAGACTCCGGCCATCCGGGCTGAACCTCAACTGTGATACCGATCCTTCGATTTCGAGCGCCTTCGGGCCGATTTCCTCTTCATCAATTTCCGCGGTCGGAATTGCCACAGGCGCCTCGAAGGGAGGGAATGGAGCAATCCAAACTTTTTTAGGGAGCCAGTCCTCCTCGAACACCTCCTGGGTATAGCCCTTCGACTCGAGGTCCGAGCGCAGTTCGCACTTCGGCTGACGGGCAACAAATGCAAATGTGTTGCCATCGGGCGAGAGGCGATAGTCCAATATGTCCGTCTCGAACTCGATCAGTTGGCGGGACTCCCCGCCGGAAAGCGGAATGGCCCACAGCGAAGTGTTTTCGTCATCATCTCGCTTTGCGAGATAGGTGATGAGCTGGCCGTCGGGCGAGAATCGAATCGACGAGACCGACACCTTGCCGCCAACATACGTGTTGTCGACGCCGTTTTCGACGGCGACGACGTGCAGCTCCCGCCAAGCCCCGCCATCTTCGTCGACTCCGGGAATCCGTGGGACGTTCAGCGTATAGGCCACGAATGATCCGTTGGGCGCGATGACCACGTCTCCGACCGACCTCATGGCTGCGATGTGTTCGAAGCCGAGACCCCCGCCAGCTTCGGCGGCCAAGCTGCCGCATATCACCAGAAAAGCGGCAACCAGCACGGAATTCAAAATCTTGACCCTGCATACATCAAATTGCGACATGACACCTCCTTCTTGCGACGACCTCTATTCTAGCCCGCATTATTCATGAAGCCTCTACTGCGGCCGGCGATGTACCATACCCAACGTTGTCCGCTCGCCTCGGGGTGCTCGACGTACTGTCAAAGCGGTCTTCATGCGTGAGTTCTCGTTTATCGAGTTCGCCCGAACAGGCTTGAGACTCGCAGCCCCGAGTCTGTGGTCCGTCGCGCCCCATCTGCAACGAGACGGTCTCACGGATGCCCGCCTCGAGAAAAACGGTTCCGCCCGCTCATGGTTCGCGGCCATTGTCGACGACCGCCGCAGACTCCCTCACGTCGTTCGATTCGTCCCGCTCCTATTCAACCCTCAAACTTGAACCGAGCCGAGCGGGGTTGCGCTTCGCCGCTCGAGGCTGCTATAAGCAGACTCGAGAAATCGAGACAGAATCACAAAATTCGAAGATGGAGGTGTTGAGATGATATCCCTGACCTCGCTCTGGCTCCCGATCCTGCTGTCCGCGGTGGCGGTGTTTGTTGTAAGCTCCGTCATCCACATGGCCCTGAAATACCACAACTCCGAGTACCGGCAGCTCCCCGACGAGGACGCTGTGCTCGAGGCGATACGTAGTGCAAAGGCTGGCCCCGGGTTCTACGCCTTTCCCTTCGCCGGCAGCATGAAGGAAATGGGCACCCCCGAGATGAACGTCAAGTACA
Organism: Acidobacteriota bacterium; assembly: GCA_022340665.1. Lineage (NCBI taxonomy): Bacteria > Pseudomonadati > Acidobacteriota > Acidobacteriota bacterium. The sequence continues at coordinate 16,072 of JAJDNM010000102.1, forward strand.
CCCGGGGCCCGGTGGGGACCGCCAATATCAACCCGAGCGGACCACCGGCAATGGGCAAGCACCTCGTCCTGTGGTTCATATACTCCATTGCCGTTGGCCTCTTCGCCGCCTATCTCGCGAGCCGAACGCTTCCGGCCGGCACCGAGTATCTTCAGGTTTTCAGGGTTGTCGGATGCGCGAGCTTCATGGCCTATGGGTTCGCCCACTTTTCGGACGCGATCTGGAACACCAAGCCCTGGAGCATGACGATCAAGCACGTCTTCGATGGCCTGATCTACGGACTGTTGACCGGCGGCGTCTTCGGCTGGCTGTGGCCATAATCAGGCTTGAACGGCGTCCACAACACCAGGCCACAGCTCCGGTCAGCATCTGCCGAGGCTCAAGTAGCAGAAGGGAAAACGGGCAGAGGGGCAGAGGAAATCTTCGCGCGACAGGCGTTTGCACCGCGTTCCCTCTGCTTTTCTCCCTTTCACCTCGGCCCGCCGAGAGCGATAGAGAGGTCAACACTCTCGACTGACACCTGATTGTCAACGGCTGACGACTGACGCCTTATCGAGGGGGCATGTCGAGCGCGAGCTCTCCGCTCGACCTGATCATATCGAGGGTCTTGTTGTAGAGCGCGAGCCGCATCTCCTCGATATCTCCCCAAGCGGTCCCGGCGATCTCGGTACCGCCGAGGCCCTCGAGCCGCATGATCTCGAGTGAAAACGTGAAGTCCGGGTGGGGATCGATCAGCTGCACCCACTCCTGTTGCTCAGGCTCGATGCGCCAGAGATCACCCTCGCCGGGCGCAAGCCCGTTGAGAACCACATGATCGAACTCTTCAACCAGCCACGGTTCATCCTCGCCCGGCTGAAGCAGGGCGGCACGGAATCTGATGAGCCAGACCGTGCTGTCGGTGCCGTTCTCGGCCTTGAACTCGATCACCGGCCATTCGAGAAAGCCGCGATTGATCTTGTAGACCCTGCTTTTCACCAACCGGAATTTCTCCAGCTCGGCACGTGCCTCGTCTGATCCGGTCTTCTGCTGCTCGAGGGTCGCGACTGCAGCCCTGACTTCATCCAGGCGCCGCCTCCGAGCTTCGGCGATGATCCCGTCCGCGGTCATCCCCCTGAGGGGCTCGTACACTGCGAGCACCAGCTCGGGGTGTGCCGAGCCGTCTTCGGCACTGATCATCGCAGCGGATCCCACGAGATACTCCAGCGCTTGGTCGAAGAGCCGGCGCTGTTCGAG
>JAJDNM010000103.1 GCA_022340665.1 Acidobacteriota bacterium
ACCGAAAAGGGCCTCACCGCGCCCGAATCCGGCGACACCGACCTCGGCGCCGGACACTTCATCGCGGACGCCGATCCCCTCACAACCACCGACCCGACCAACCCGGATTCCGACGGTGACGGGATCTTGGATGGTATCGAAGACCCGAACGGCAACGGGGCGTACGAGCCCGAGCTCGGCGAATCCGACCCGAAGGACCCCGGGTCGACGCCACCCCCCCAGCCGACCCAGACCGGCGTCAGAGTCTTGATACTGGGTGACGATGATGCACAGGGACAGGTCCAGGCCGCACTCGAGGCCGCCGGCCACCAGGTCACGGTCATCGACAGATACTACGAGTGGGACGGGATGACGCCGGACGTCAACAGCTTCCAGATCGTCGTACTCCTCGACGGTGACGACTATGGCTACGAGCTGCAGACCGCCGCGGGCACGGCCCTCGAGGCGTTTGTGGCCAAGACCTGTGACCTCGTCATGACGGAGTGGACCGCCTATGACGTGGAAGGCAGCTCTAAGACCGGCCCGATCGCCGATTTGATGCCGGTCATCTCGCCAGACGGTGACTACGACTATGGTTTCACCTGGTCGGTCGCCGCAGCCCACCCGCTCACCGCCGGCCTTCCCGCGAGCTGGTGGGACGACGCGGGATCATCGTATGTCGATCCGAAGCCTGGCGCCATCGTCCTGATACGGGGGGAGGACCAGATCCCGCTGTTGACCTACAGCAACCAGGCAGGGGGCAGAGTGACCCATCTGAACCACGACATGACCTACACGACCGACACCATCGATGCCAACGCCCTGCAGATCATCGTCAACGCCGTCGAAAGCGCTACCATCTGCCCACTCTTCGCCGACGGCTTCGAAAACGCGAACTGCGACGGCTGGAGCGCTGTTGTCGGACTGGCGCCCTAACCAGGAGTTCACAACTGCTCTCCTGCAAGGCGCGATTCACCGTGGGTGGCTGAGCGTCCTCGATTCGCTCTGTGCGCGTACCGCGCTCTCAGAGCTCTTAGAGCCGCGCCACATTCACCCGCGCACAGTCGGCGAGCACCAGGTGGCTCCGTTTGACCACTTCAGAATCCCGACTCTCCAAACCGAGAACTCCGGGCATGCACTGTTCTGCAGATTTGTCGGGGAATCTGATATAGTATTGAGAATGCATCTTATTCGCATGAATCGTATCCGGCGCGAAACCGAGGAGCGTATTCGCCACCAAATTGGCAGCCACACTCAACCTGCACACCCGACCTCCTCGATTGCAGATGCGTTGCGACCCGAAGAGTCTGCAGGTTGCGGCTGTACACCGAGCATATGGAGGACAGCGTGACGAACGACAAACCGGTAATCAAGGGAACCTGCTTCTGCGGTGCAGTGGAGATCGAGGTCTCGGGAGCCCCGGCGGCCATGGGCTATTGCCACTGCGAGTCCTGCCGGCATTGGTCGGCAGGTCCGGTCAATGCCTTCACTCTGTGGAGCCCGGGCGCGGTGAAAGTGACCCGCGGAGAGGACAAGATCAGGAGCTTCGCCAAGACCGAACGGAGCCACCGCAAGTGGTGCGAAGTGTGCGGCGGCCACCTGATGACGGATCACCCGGAGATGGGCTTGATCGACGTGTACTCGGCGATCGTTCCGGAACTGAATTTCGAACCTGCCCTGCACGTTTTCTACTCGGAAGCCGTCGTCAGCATGAAGGACGGTCTGCCGAAGATGAAGGACGTGCCGGCCGAGCTGGGTGGGTCGGGAGAAACGCTGCCGGAGTGACAATGGGTGCCGTGCTCAGAACGCACCATCACCAATGAGCAGGCGCCTTGAACTTTCTCACGGATTGTGCCTTCTCTCGCGATCCCGCAACGGGTGATTGCGAAGGGCGGCTGTCCTCATTCCGGCAGGGTCTTCAGGAACCGATCGGCCTCGGCGATGGATGCCTCCATGTCTTCAATCAGCGTCTCGATGTCGGCCTCGATCTTCGCCGTCTCCGCGCTCAGGCCACCGATAGCGACTGCATTGAGGTTGTGCTTGAGGTAGAGCACACTGTCGTGGAGCTGGGTCAGCACCGGATCCATGCCGGCCTCGGACTTCCTCAGGGCCGCCTCCAGGCCGGCGTAGTTCCGCTGGCTCTCCTCCAGCTTTTGGCGGCTCTTGGCCTGCAGCTCCGTGCTCGAGATCTCGCCGATCTCATTCTCCCACTCGTCAAAAAGATCGTTGGCTATGGAGTCGATCTTGTCGATCTGGTCGCTCAGCTCATCCGCCCGGTCCACAGACTTCTCGTACTCCTCGGCCAGCTTGTCGTAGGCATCCTCGAGATCATCCGCATCCAGGTCGTAGAGCTGGCGCATCCTGTCGAGCGCACTCTCGAACTGGTCTCTGGTCTCCTCCTGGTCGTCCCTCACCTCCTCCACGTTGCTGCGCAGCAGATCGCGCTTCTCCTTGCCGAGCATCTCCCATGTGGAGTAGTACGCCGTCGAACAGCCCATGGCCACGGCCAGCACCACGACTCCCGCCAATCTCACCCACGTGACGTCTTTCTTCATCTTCATCTTCAACCTCTCCAGCCCCAATCCGGGCACTGCATCTTTCTCGGGAGAGACAAAGATAGCAAACAACACGGCAACTCTGTTCGATTGGCACCGATCGAGGTGTTTGAAATGCGTGGTGGCTGCTTGTAGGCTGACACCAAGTTCAAGGGAGATGCGAAATGCGCGCAACACGGGTCCTTTGGTTGCTGCTCGTGGCATGGCTCACCGGGTCGGGGGCCTGGGCCGGGAGCACCACGATCTCCCGCTTCGATGATCTGGCTTCCAGCGAGACGCCCGTCTTTGCGGATGGCTTCGAATCGGGAGATCTGCGTGGATGGTCGGGCACGAGCCAGGCCATCATCACCGTGCCGCCGTACGCCGACCAGTCCGAGATGGCCGGTCTCTGGTGGCCCTACTGCGACAGCGGCAGCTGCCCCTGGAGCCCGCCGACTCAGACGCATGACGGGCTCGACTTCACGCCGAACCAGGACCTCGCCGTCTTTCAGGCGGTGGCCCCGGGCATCGTGACCAACGTGGACCCCTACTTCAACCCCGGCAACGGGTTCTGGCAGGTCAACGTGGCGGTGGCCTACGCGCACGACCAGACCCACGGCCTGAACTACGCGTTCGAACCCATGAGTTCGAGCGCCTCTGACCGCGACGCCCAGTTGGCCAATATCGAAGTCGTCGTCGACCAGGTCGTGGTGCCGGGTGACGTCATCGGCCGTCTCGTCCAGGCCGGCCAGTACGCCCACCTCCATTTCGGCCTCTTCGAGGACTGGAGCCAGGTCTGCCCCGAGCCCTTCATGTCCATCGCCGTCCGGAACGAGCTCACCGACCTCATCCAGCGGGACAACCCGACCTGGATGATCTGTAATTGACGGGAATCAGGGACGGCCCACCTGTGTAGATTTTGTTTCGTCTCAAGGGTGTCGACAGGCTGCCACAAATGTGGATTCATGCGGTTGGCACCCTCGTCCGCGACCGCAACGCCGAACGAGGGACCCTCGGAAGACAGTCGGATACACTCGTCTCCCGTGGAGGCTCCATGAACAAGCTCACCCTGGTCATCGCCAACCGCAACTACTCATCGTGGTCGCTCCGCGCGTGGCTCGCGCTCGAGGCCACCGGCCAACCGTTCGATGAGGTGATGATTCCGTTGGGCCGTCCAGAGACGACGGAAGAGATTCTGCGCTGGTCTCCGACCGGCCGGGTGCCTGCCCTTCGTGACGGCGAGATCAGCCTGTGGGATTCGCTGGCGATCTGTGAGCACCTGGCCGAGCTATTCCCCGAAGCTCGCCTGTGGCCAGCGGAGCCTCGCGCAAGGGCGGTGGCGCGTTCGGTGGTGGCGGAGATGCATTCCGGCTTCATCGCTCTTCGCAAACACATGCCGATGAACCTGCGCGCCTCCTACCCCGATGCCAAACGAGAACCGGGCGTCGCGGAGGACATCGATCGGATCACCACGATCTGGCAGCAATGCCGCCGAGATTTCGGTGGCGGTGGAGAGCTGCTCTTCGGAGGCTTCACGATCGCCGACGCCTTCTTCGCCCCGGTGGTGAGCCGGTTTACCACCTACGGCATCACGCCTGACGGCGTGGCCAGCGATTACATGGATGCCGTGTGGGCCCTGCCCGCAATGTGTGACTGGGCGGAAAAGGCGCGCGCCGAGCCCTGGAGCGTCGACAGGTACGATCGGTAACGGACGAGCCCGTCCGGTGCAATGGTCGACGTGGCACCCGACCGCGCCCGGCCAGTCGGCGGCTGATCCGTCGTTGAGGCGAAACACGCTACGGGCCCACGGGCGCTGCCGCTCCTGAAGGCTACGGCTGCGCCTTGGGACCCGGAGGCGTGCGGTTCTCGAGCCGTGGCGCGAGCTCTCCCTGGCCGTCGAGCAGGGTTCGCACCCAGAAGTCGTGAATGACACGAGACCGATGTGCCCGCTGCACCCTCTGCACGCCGTGCCGGCTGTCCGGGTAGAGCATGAGCTCGAAGGGCTTGTTGTCGCAGGTCAGCCGATCCACCACCTGGAGCGAGTTCTGCATGTGCACGTTGTCGTCGATCGTGCCGTGAGTGATCAGCAGACCGCCGGTGTAACGGTCGGCCCAGGTCAGGACCGCCCCGGCTGCATACCCGTCCGGGTTTTCCGCCGGCGAGTCCATGTAGCGCTCGGTATACACGCTGTCGTAGAGCCTCCAGTCACTGACCGATGCGCCCGCCACACCGAAGTTGAAGTGCTCGGCGCCGTGGGTCAGGGCCATCATCGTGACGTAGCCACCGTAGCTGCCGCCGGTGATGCCGATGTGGTCGCCTTCGACCACCGGCTGAGTGCGAAGCCATGCCGCTGCGGCCGCGTAGTCCTCCATTTCCCACTTGCCCAGGTTTCGGTGCATGAGGGCAGTCCCGGCCTTGCCGAAGTGTCCGCTCCCGCGGTGATCGATCCACAGCGTGATGACTCCTCGCTGGGCCCAGTAGTGATCCTGCAGCCGTCTCCAGGAGTTGCGGACCGAGCCTGAGGCCGGGCCACCGTAGATTGATACGATCACCGGGTAGCGGCGATCCGGCTCGAGCTCTGGTGGCAGGACCCAGGTCGCCGGAAGCCGGTATGCCCCGTCTGTGGAGGGTATCGTGAAGAGCTCCGATCGACCCCAGGCATAGTCATCCATCGCCGCAATGTGCTGGTCTCCGAGCTCACGCACCAGGCTGCCGTCGCCACGGTGAAGCTGCATCCGGGAAGGACGATGGATCGAGCTGGATGTATCGATGAAGTAGGCGCCGCCCGGCGACATTCTGATCTGGTGTGTTCCCTCCGACTCAGTCAGATCCTCCGTCTTTCTGCCTGCGAGATCGGTACGCAGCAGCCGCGTGTCCCAGCTCTTTCCCGGGCTGCCGGTGAAGTAGACCCAGCCGCCTGCCTCGTCCACCGCCACGATGCTCCGCACCGGCCAGTCGCCGGAGGTCAGACGTCGTGTCAGTGTGCCGTCCTTGCCGTGCAGGTAGATGTGCCGCCAGCCGTCCACATCGCTGGTGAATAGAAAGCCGTCGCCGCTCTCGAGCATCTCGAGATCTTCGTAGAACTCCACCCACGCCTGCTGGCGTTCCTCGTGGATCAGGGTCTTCTCACCGGACACCGGGTCGCACGAGAAGAGACGCAGCACGTCCTGACCGCGATTCATCCACTGGACGACCACCCTTTCGCTGTTCGGGGTCCAGACTGGAAACGCCAGGTATTGATCGGCGTCGCCATCAAAGTCGAGCCAGGTGGTTGTGCCATCAGCGAGCGACACCACCGCAGCCCGCACCGTTGGGTTGGGATCACCGGCCTTGGGGTAGCGCTGCAGCTCGAGCTCGCCGTGCTGACCATCGGCGTGGTAGATGGGAAACACGGGAACACCGGAGTCGTCGAAACGGAGGAAGACGAGGCGGCTCGAGTTCGGAGACCACCAGAAGGCCCTGTGCCTCCCCCTCCGTCCGAGAATTTCCTCGAAGTACACCCAGGAGGCATAGCCATTGAGGATCTCCTCCGAGCCGTCGTCGGTGAGCTGGTGCTCCAGCGAGCTCTCGAGGTCGTACGCGAAAAGATCGTTGTCGCGGGTATAAGCCACCCAGCGTCCGTCCGGGGAGAGCGTCGGGTTCTTCTCCTCCGAGTTGGTGGCAGTCAATCTCCGCACCACCCCCTCGGGAAGCTCCACGAAGAAGAGGTCTCCGTCTTTTTCGACCACCAGGCGGGTCAGGTCATCATTGGCGTCCGCCGGCGTCTGAACGTCCATGCCTTCCGGCAGTACAGCGGCCAGAGCCGGGTAGTCGCGATACACCTCTTCGCGTCCGTCGTCGGCACCCACCGCGAACAGCCGCTTCCCCTTGCCGCCGTCACCCGAGCGCAGCTCGAGGTAGGTCTCGTCGTCAAGCCACGCCGTGATCTCGGGCAGGCCTCCGAGCACCCCATCGATGCCTCGGGTGGCTCCGTAGCGCGACTGCGCCTGACGTCCGAACGCCTGCTCATAGCTGAAAACCTTCTCCCCCGCCGCAGCCAGCACCGGGACGGCAATAGCCACCAAGCTGGAAACGCTCAAACTCCACATCATCCGACTGGAAACTCGCATGCAAACCCCCCCGGGGCGAATGGTAACCCGTCTAGGACGGAAACGGATGGCATCGGTTCCTCGCACCCCTCGCCGACTTCGTTTACTCGCCGGTGTGGCACGGTGATGCGCGGCTCCCGTGCAGGCCGCACCCGATGCAGCTTCAGGTCTTCATGTCGCACCTCGGTTCGCGACCCCACCCGGCCGCGAGATCACTCGTGGCGGTTGACACGAACTCCACTCCTGGAACCGGCACTCGGGGACAAATGAAAGAACTGCAGCGTGCTGCGTATTCCGAAAAAGATCGGAACGTCGGCAATTGATCCGGCCATCGATGTGTTCTTCACAAGAGACGGGGTGAGGCCCGGCGTGGCGCAACAGGGCGCCGAGCATCGAGGTTGGGAGCTCCGGGCCCTGCTCCATGGATGTCAGCAAATAACCGAGCAACTTTGTGGAGGTCAACATGTTGAAGAGCAATGCCACCGGAACCTGGAACGGAACACTCAAGGGCGGATCGGGCGCGATGAAGCCCGCCAATGGCGCGGAGATCCCATTTTCAATGGGCACCCGCTTCGAGGGCCAGCAGGGCAGCAACCCCGAGGAGATGATCGGCGCCGCCCTCGCCGGATGTTTCTCTATGGCGCTGTCGGTCGGCCTCGAGAAGGCCGGAGCGGCGCCGAAGGCGATTCGAACCTCGGCCGAGGTCACGATGGAGAAGATGG
>JAJDNM010000104.1 GCA_022340665.1 Acidobacteriota bacterium
CAGGTCGACTGGCCGAGATCGAGGGCCGTCAGCTGACCGATCGCCTCGTAGGTGAGGGTTCCGGAGCGCGAGACGACGCCGATCGGCCCCGGAATCGAGATGTGTCCGGGCATGATGCCCAGCTTGCACTCGCCCGGGGTAATGATGCCGGGGCAGTTGCCGCCGATCAGGCGGGTGGGAAGCCCCTGCAGGATGCGTTGCACCCGCACCATGTCGCGTGCCGGGATGCCCTCGGTGATGCAGACGACGACCTCGATGCCGGAATCAGCCGCCTCGAGGATTGCGTCGGCCGCGAACGGAGGCGGCACGAAGATCAGCGACGCGTTGGCGTTGGTTTCCCTGACCGCGTCCTCGACGGTGTTGAAGACCGGCACGCCGTCGACGTCCTGGCCGGCCTTGCCCGGAGTGACACCGGCGACAATCTGGGTACCGTACTCGCGGCATTTTTCCGCGTGAAACCGCCCTTCCTTGCCGGTGAGGCCCTGTACGACTACCTTGGTTTCGGAGTTGACCCAGATACTCATGATGCACCTCCGACCGCGGCCACGACCTTCTCAGCGGCATCGGCCATACCTTCACCGACGATCAGATCGAGCCCCGACTCGGCCAGCGCCTTTCGTCCCGCCTCGACGTTGGTGCCCTCGAGCCGAACGACCAGCGGCACGCTGAGCTCGACCTCCCTGGCAGCGGCGATGACCCCGTTCGCGACCATGTCGCAGCGCACGATTCCGCCGAAAATGTTGACCAGCACGCCTCGGACCGACGGGTCCGAGAGCAGGATGCGGAAGGCTGCGGCCACCCGCTCCTGCGAGGCGTCGCCGCCCACGTCGAGGAAGTTGGCCGGCTCGCCGCCGTAGTGCTTGATGATGTCCATGGTCGCCATCGCCAGGCCGGCGCCGTTGACCATGCAGCCGATGTTGCCGTCGAGCTTGATGTAGTTGAGGTCGAACTTCGAGGCCTCGACCTCGAGCGGCTCCTCCTCGTGGATGTCGCGCATCTCGGCGATATCCTTGTGGCGGTAGAGCGCGCTGTCGTCCACGTTCATCTTGGCGTCGAGCGCGATCACCCGCCCGTCGGTGGTGGTCACCAGGGGGTTGATCTCGAGCAGCGAGGCGTCCGTCTCTCCATAGGCTTGCGCCAGGGCGTGCATGAACTTGGTGCCGGCCTTGAACGCTTCACCCTCGAGGCCGAGCCCGAAAGCGAGCTTGCGGCTGAGGTACGGGTGAAGCCCGACGTCGGGATCGAAGTGGGCCTTGAGAATGGCGTCGGGGTTCTCGGCCGCGACCTCCTCGATCTCCATCCCACCGAATTTCGACGCCATCATGACGGGGAAGCCCTCCGAACGATCGAGGACCACGCCCAGGTAGAGCTCGCGGTCGATCGGCAGCGCCTCTTCGATAAGAACCGTCCGCACCAGCTTGCCCTCGGGACCGGTCTGCTTGGTGACCAGCGTCATTCCGAGGATCTCATCGGCCAATTTGACCGCCTCGTCAGGAGTGTCGGCGAGCTTGACGCCACCACCCTTGCCACGCCCGCCGGCGTGAATTTGTGCCTTGACGACCACCTTGCCACCGAGCTCCTCGGCCGCCGCTCGTGCCGCCTCGGCATCGGTGATGACGATGCCGCGCGGCACCGCCACGCCGTGCCGGGCCAGCACCTCTTTGCCTTGATACTCGTGAATCTTCATCATTCCTCCTTCGGAGCTGCCCGCGAACGGGCCGGGCTATTGTGCCCCCGAATTCACAAGCTCGCAAGGTTTGATTTAAACTGAGATAACGGATCAACTGAGCAAGGGGGACACGATGAGCGAGCCCAGGGAAATGTTGGGTCTGATACCGAACGGTCTCTTCCTGATCGGCGTCCGCACCGACCAGCGAAAGTTCATCTACACCGGCTCGTGGCTGACCCAGGCGTCCTTTGAGCCGTGCCTGATCGCGACCGCGGTGCGCCGCACACATGAAGGCCACGGCATGATCAAGGATTCGGGAGCCTTCACCGTCAACTTCCTGGACAAGGGTCAGCTCGAGCTCGCCAAGGTGGGCTTCAGCAATCCGGACGATCGTTTCGAAAGACTCGACTGGAAGAACTGCCCGGAGACCGGCGCTCCGGTTGCCAACGACGCCCTCGGTTATGTGGGCTGCAGAGTGAAGCACTGGGTCGAGGGAGGCGACCACGACATCGTCGTCGCCGAGGCCGTCATCGCCGAGAGCTTCCGCGACGGCGAGCTGCTCACCATCCACGACACTCCCTGGACATACTCCTGAGAATGAGGAATTAGGAATGAGGAATGAGGAATTCCCACCCGACCCCCCTGTGGATTGGAGTCCGTGGGGGTGGGCGGCATTCCTTATTCCTCATTCCTAACTCCTAATTCAAGAAACGAAAACGCCCGGGCACGAGGCCCGGGCGAATTTCGTTTCGAAGGTTGCGCTACTCGACGATCGGCTCCAGGGTCATCGGGTCGCGCAGCGGCAGCTCGATGATCTTCCCGAAATCGGTGAGCCTGGCATCGTGCTCGGGGTGACCCTTCATGATCTCCTCGATATTGCCGACAACGAGCATGATCATCGTCTCCGGATCGAGATCCTTCTTCATGGCTTTCTGGATCTCGTCGGCGGTCACCGCGTCGACGTTGTCACGATAGTCCACCCAGTAGTCGTGATCCCGGCCGAGGATCTCGTCGACCGCGTAGAGGCCGGCGATCTGTGCGGCAGAGGCGAACTGATTGGGAAATGTCTCGATAAAAGAGGCCTTGGTAGTCGTGATCTCCTCCTCGGTGGCGTGGTTGTTCCGCATGTCGTCGAGCAGGCGAAAGAAGATTTCGGCCGCGTAAGCACAGGTGGAGGACTTGGATTGGTAGAAGGCTCGGAAGTCACCGGGAATTGTGGCCGGGAAACCGAGGCTGGCGTAGGCACCGTACGCAAGGCCCTCATCAGACCGGATGCGCTTCATCATCCGGGCCGTGAAGCCATACCCGCCGAGGATGTCGTTGCCGACCATGAGAGGAAACTGGTCCGGGTGGCCGAGCCGAAATGCCGGGCGACCGATGCTGACCCGGCCCTGATTGACGTCGGCCTTGTTGACGACGTAAACACCCGGCACCGGCGTGTGATCCGGCTGGGGGATCGGCGGCAGCGGTTCGGCCAGCGGTTCGAGCGTCGCCACCGTCGTTTCGAGCAGCGTCTTCAGAGCCTCGGGCTCGAAATCGCCGGCAACCGCAACCACAGTATTTCCAGACCGCAGGAGGGATTTCAGAAAGTTCTTTGCGTCGGTCGCGGTAACAGAGTCGACCGACGCCTGGGTTGCGAGGCGATTCTGCCAGAAATCATCGCCGAAAATGAGGCGACTCCACTCGCGCGCCTCGATGTCGGCGGTGTCGTCGTTGCGCTGCTTCATGGCCTGCAGGAGGTTTTCCTTGGCCTTGTCGAAGCGGTCCTGCTGGAAGCGGGGCGCGGTCATGACGTCCATGAAGATCGCCATTGCCGCCTCGAGATCCTTCGACAGCACGTTCAGACTCACCGAGCCCGAAACCTCGCCGATGTTTGTGCCGAGGTTCGCGGCGAGGAAGTCGAGCTCCTCGTCCAGCTCCTGCGCGGTGCGCTCGCCCGCGCCGCCGGTGCGCCAGGCCGCCGAGGTAACAGCTGCCAGACCTTCCTTGCCCGCAGGCACGAGGTACTGTCCACCGCGGAAGTAGACGGTGATGTTGATGAGCGGGAACTGTTTGTCCTGCTTGGCGTACACCGGGGTGCCGTCGGAGAGCTCGAAACGGAGCGCGTCGGCGTCCGGGACGTCGAAGGTCAGCTCGGGATAGGCGAGCTTTTCGGGGCGGTCCGGAATGTCGGCGGCGAACGACGTGCCGGCGGCCATCAGAACGAAAAATGCGGTCAGAATGGTCGTGCGTCGCATCTCACTCTCCTTCCCCGGCGGCGACCCGGAGCGCTTCGATCCGCTCTTCCGCCCTCTTGATGATCAGCTCGATGGCCGGCTGGAACTCGGGCGGCGCCTGCTCCTGCATGGCCTGCATCTGCGCGAGCCCCTGTTCGAGCTCGGCCGGGTCCTCCACCGCCTCGATCTGGGCAATCGCCTGTTTGGCCATCGCCTTGGCCTGGCCGGAGAGGGCCGCGAGTTCGGGATCCTCCGCCGAGCCCTCCTTGCGGAAATACCAGAGGACGTTCTTGCCCTCGTCGGTGAAGTAGGTGTTGGCGACGCGCTGGATGTCCTCGGTGGTCACCGCCTCGTAATCGGCGGTCGAAGTGTTGAGGTAGCGCCAGTCGTCCCAGACGTCGTAGATCATGAGCTGGAGCATGAGGAAGAAGTTCGACTGGAGCCGTCGGAAGGAGTTCGCGAGGGACTGGTTCTTGACCTTTTGCAGCTCGCGCTCCGGCACCGGCTCGCTCTTGAGGCGCTCGATCTCGTTCAGCAGGGCCTGCTCGGCGATCTGGTGATCGACGCCCTCGGCGAGCTCGGCGCCGATTTCGACGTAGCCGCCGTACTTCAGGGCCGAATGGCTGGCGTACGGTTCGCCGGTGGCGATCTGCTCGGCCTCCACCAGCGACTTGTAGAGCCGTCCCGTGCGGTCGGACAGGATTGCCGCCATCACGTCAAGCGCGAAATAGTCGGAGTGGGCGAAGGGCACCGTGTGCCATCGGACCTGGACCGACGGGTTGGTGTCGGCGCGTGCGGTCATCCGGCGCTCGGTGAGCTGGCCGATCTCTTCGGTGACGACCGGCGGAGGGTCGTTTTCGCCACGGGGGACGCGTTCGAAGTACTTCCTCGCCAGCTCGAGGGCCTTGTCCGAGTCGAAGTCGCCGACTATCGCCGCGGTGATGTTGTTGGGGGCGTAGTAGGTGGCGAAGAACTTCTGCGCCTGGGCCCTGGTGATGGACTCCACATCCGACGGCCAACCGACCACCGGGTGGTGGTAGGGGAGCGAGCCCCAGAACATGAAGTCGTACTGTTCCTCGAACTTGGCGACCGGGTTCGACTCGACTCGCATGCGGCGCTCCTCGCGCACCACGTCCCGTTCGGTGTAGAACTCGCGGAAGACGGCGTTGAGGAGACGTTCCGATTCCATCCAGAACCACAGCTCGAGCTTGTTCGCGGGAACGGTGATGAAGTAGAAGGTCGCATCCTCCATCGTTCCAGCATTGAGGCCGGAGGCCCCGGACTCTGTGTAGATCTGGTCGATCTCGTCCTTGACGATGTACTCCTTCTGCTGGTCCTGGAGGACCTTCATCTTTTCGCGCAGCTCGGCCAGATGCTCGGTCTGGTTCTCCGGCAGGTAAATGCTGCCGGTGATCTCGCCGCGCCGCTTGGCTTCGCGCATGACCTCGTACTCGGCCTCCATCTCGAGCCGCAGCTCATCGAGCTTGGCCATGATCTCGGCTTCCTTTTCGTAATCGGACGTGCAGATCGTCCGGCTGCCCTTGAACATCATGTGCTCGAAGAGATGGGCGATGCCGGTAGCACCGACCTGCTCGTTGACCGAGCCGACATGAGCCACCCATCCTGCCGAGATCCTTGGGCTCTCGTGGCGTTCCACCATCAGAAGCTTCATGCCGTTGTCCAGGAAAACCTCCCGGACCGGGACCTCGGCATCCTGTGCGACTGCCGGGAGGCCGCACAGCAGCACGGTCATGGCCATTAGGGCGATCGTGGATCGTCGCCGAAGACTCATTGTTTCGCTCCTTCCGTCGATTGGTTTGGTTCGTTGCTGCATCAGATTTGTGTGTCGTTCGGACCCGCGGGCGCCCGAAGAATCGACATGTCAGCGCACGATGCGCGCAGATGATACTACGGCGCGGGACGGGTGCGGGTTTTGAACCCGCCTCCACAAAAAGGGGATTCACGTCTTGTAGGGGTGGCATACACGCCGCCCTTGATGGACGCAATTGGATTCGATGCACAAGGGCGGGATATATCCCGCCCCTACGACCGTGTCCGGAATCGTAGGGGAGGGGTTTATCCCCTCCCTCTTGCGCGTTTCAGACAAGGGGCGTCGTTGCCGGCTCCGCCGGGCCCCTGAATCAACACCCGAAACAACCAGGCGGCAGCTGGCTAATCGCATTCGATTCGCCGGGAGGGGCAGGCGATTCCTTGAATTCGGGTGAGGACATCGCGATGAGAGAGGCCCTGATTGGCCCGAATCACCCTCGAATTGCGATGGCCCGCCGAGTGAAGCGCCGAAGGCGCGACAGATGGTGAGCCTGGGGCGTAAGCCCCAGGAATGGGATGATGAATAGAGATGCGAGCCTCCGGAGGGGGCGACAGATCGAGTGATTGTGCGATCCAAAGGCTAGAAACGAATCATCTGTCGCCGCTCCGCGGCTCCTCTGGACACTGCGAGCCGAGAATTGTAACTTTTAGATCTCGGAGGAGACATTGGATCACCTGTTGCTGGCGCTGGATGTGGGGAACACCAACACTGTGGTTGGCCTGTTCGAGGGCGAGAACCTACGTACCCATTGGCGGCTGACGACCCATGCCGAACGCACCGCCGACGAGGTCGGCATGTGGCTTCACCAGCTCCTGCAATGGGAGCGGGTGAGCGCCGAAGACCTCGCCGATGTCGCGGTTTCCTCGGTGGTGCCGCCGATGGATCCGCGTCTCAGGGAAGGTGTTCGGCGCTACCTCGACAAGGACCCCTTCTTCGTCGAACCAGGCATCCGTACGGGGATGCCGCTCAAGGTCGAGGCGCCACAGGAGCTCGGTGCCGATCGCCTGTGCGACGCGGTGGCGGCCTTTGCCGAGCACGGGGGACCGTGTCTGGTGCTTGATTTCGGAACCGCCATCACCTGGGAGGTGGTGTCGGAAAAAGGTGAGTACCTGGGGGGTGCGATCGCCCCTGGGCCCGGGGTCACCGCAGAAGCCCTCAGCCTGAAGACCGCCAAGCTGCCGAGTGTCGCGATGGCGCCTCCGCCTCGAGTGATCGGCAAGGGAACTGTGGACAGCATCCAATCCGGCCTGTTTTACGGCTATCTGGGCCTGATCGAAGGTGTGACTCGCCGCATTCTGGGCGAGCTTGGCGAGGCGACGGTGATCGCGACCGGTGGGCTTGCAGCGGCCTTCGCGAGTCACACCGACCTGATCCTGCACGTCGAGCCGGACCTGACGCTGCACGGGCTTCGGATTCTCTGGCAGCTCAACCGGGGGGAGAGCGCTTGACCGCATCTGCGATGAAGGGGGAGACGCGAACCAGGATCCGCACGAGGGTCGAGGAGAAATTGCGGCCTTTGACCCTGCCCAACTTCATCACCTTGATGAGGTTGGCGATGGTGCCGTTCTTCGTGCTCGCGGTGTCGGAACGCGACCTCAAGCTCGCTCTCTGGATCCTGATCATCGCGGGCATCACGGATTCGTTCGACGGCTGGCTCGCTCGACGCATGGATATGCGCTCCCGGATCGGCGCCTACCTCGATCCGTTGGCGGACAAGATCCTGATCACCGTTGCCTACATAACACTCACGATTCCCTTCGGACAGCAGGTCGTCATCCCGCTCTGGCTGACGATCCTCGCTCTTTTCAGGGATTTCATGATCATGTTCGTCGCCGGAGTTCTCTATATCGTCGAAGGGCTTCGGGAGTTTCCGCCGTCGCTGCTGGGCAAGGCGGCGACAGCGGTGCAGGTCGTGACCATTGCGGTGGTGCTGTTGGCGAATGTGACGCCGGTACCGCCCTTGGTACCGCAGGCCTGCTTCTACGGCTCCTTCTGCCTGGTCATCGTCTCGGGCTTCAATTACATCTACCGGGTCAGCCGGAGCGTCGACGAGGCGAGACTCGCACGGGAACAGGGAGACGCTGAAAAAGAATGAGGAATTAGGAATGAGGAATTAGGAATGCCGCCCACCCAGAGATTCCTTCGATTTGGGGGGAGGGCGGGCGGTAATTCCTAATTCCTAACTCCTCATTCCCATTTGGGCGGGTGGGTGGTCAGCCAAACGTCTCCGGAGGCGTGAACTCCGGCATCACGTTGTTCAGCACCCTGATGACGTCGCGCGCGATCGTCCTCTCCTCGTTGGTCGGGACGACCAGGATGCGGACGTGTGATCCATCAGTTGAGATCTCGGCCTCGCCGCTGGTGGCGGCGTTGTTGCGGTCGTGGTCGAGCTCGATGCCCATGAACTCGAGGCCTTCGAGAGCGGCCTCGCGCACCTCGGCTGATTTTTCGCCGATGCCGCCGGTGAAGATCACTGCGTCGACGCCTCCCATCGCTGCCGCGTAGGCCGCGATGTACTTTTTGAGGCGGTAGCAAAACATGCGGAAGGCGACGTCGGCGCGAACCCGGCCGCGGTCGCGGGCGTCGATGATCTCGCGCATGTCCGACGAGACGCCGGATACACCGTAGAGGCCGGAGTGCTTGTTGAGCATCGTGTTGACCTGATGCAGGGTCAGCTCCTCCATCGCCATCAGCCACGGCACGATCGCCGGATCCATGTCCCCGGACCGGGTGCCCATGATCAGGCCCTCGAGGGGGGTGAAGCCCATAGACGTGTCGATGCTTTTGCCGTGATCGACTGCTGCAAGTGAGCAGCCGTTGCCGAGGTGGACGCTGATCAACCTCTTGTCCCCCCGGTCCCAGCCGAGAATCTGGCTGCCCCGGAAGGTGACGAATCGATGCGAGGTGCCGTGAAAGCCGTATTTCCGCAGATGATGCTTCTTGTAGAGCTGAAATGGGATTCCGTAGAGGAATGCGTGGGCAGGCATGGTCTGGTGAAAGGCAGTGTCGAAAACTGCAATGTGCGGAATGTCGGGCATCGCTGCGTGCGCTGCGTGATAGCCGCGAAGGTTAGGTGGATTGTGGAGTGGCGCGAGAACGGAGCAGGCTTCGATATTGTCCACCACCTCTGGCGTGATCAGCACCGAAGACGCGAACGCTTCGCCGCCGTGCACCACCCGGTGGCCGACGGCACCGATCTCGTCGACCGACTCGAGAATCCCGACCTCGGGATCGACCAGGATGCGCAGCACCCACTCGATGGCGGTTCGATGCTCGAGGATCTCGCGGTAATCCTGGTAGGGCTTCCGGTCCGGCACCTCGAGCAGGAGGCGCGAGTCGGAGAGGCCGATCTTTTCGACCAGTCCGACAGCCAGGGTCAGGTCTTCGTGTGCGTTCATCCGCTCGAGGTCCGTCTCGATGACCTGGAACTTGACCGAAGAGGACCCGCTGTTGAGAACGAGTATTTTCATTGGAATCTCCGTTAGCCTATCCCAGGCGGGGCTTGTCGTCCGGGAGGCGGTCCGTTCGCCTGCCGTTCTCATCGTACTCGAAGAAACCACGGCCGGTCTTGGCGCCCAGAAGGCCGGCACGGACCAGCCGTTTCAGGAGCGGACAGGGTCGAAAACGGGGTTCGCCGCTTTCGTTGTGAAGGTGCTTCATCCAGTTGAGCACCCGGTCGAGGCCGGTGCGATCCGCCCACTCGAGGGGTCCGATGTGGAAGTCGTAACCCATCTTCATCGCCAGATCGACCTCGGCCGCGTCTGCGACGCCCTCCATTACCACGTGCATGGCTTCGTTGATCAACGGGAGGAGCACGCGGGTGGTGACGAAGCCGGGCATTTCGAAGACCTTGATCGGGATCTTTCCGAGCAGGCGCGCGAATTCGATCGCCCGATCGTAGACGTCGTCCGTCGTCAGCTGACCGCGAACGACTTCGACCACGCGTGTGGTGGTGACCGGAAACAGAAAGTGCATCCCGACGATCCGCTCGGGATTGTTGTTTTGTGCGGCAAGCTCGGTGATCGAGAGGGTGGAGGTGGTCAGGACGATCGGGTTTTCCGGTGGCATTCGGTGGTCGAGCTCGCGCAGGATTTGGCGTTTGAGGCCGAAGTCCTCCTGCACCGCTTCCAGTGCCAGGTCGCTGTCGGTGGCACAATCGAACTGTGTGACCCACGTGATTCTAGAGAGAATGGCCTTCTTCTCGGATTTGGTGAGCGAGAAGCGGTCGATGGCTCGGTCGAGCGTCCGTTCGAGCTCGTTTTGGGCGGTTTCAACGGCCTCGGCGGAGACCTCCTTGAGGTAGACGTGGATGCCTTCCTGGGCGACCTTGATGGCCAGTGAGCGCCCCATCATTCCGCCGCCGACGATGGTGATTCGGTGCAGTTCCCAGCTCATTCGGGCAGTGTAGCAGAAATACAGTTGCGATACATCTTGTTTGTGCAGGATTTCACAAGGGGTTTCGTGGTGCCGCTCGTGAGGTGACGTAAAACGGTGTATGATGGCTTTATGAGACGGGTTTTCGTTGTGTTGAGTGTTTTACTGACGTGCTTTCTCGGTCCATGCCCGGTCTCCGGGGCCGAAGATGAGGTGCCGGTCTTCCCCAATCTCGCGTTCACGGCGCTCGACGGTTCGCGCCAGCTCGATCTCGAGTCTTTCCGGGGACGCCCGGTGCTGATGACATTTTGGGCCAGCTGGTGCGGACCCTGCCGCATGGAACTTCCCGAGCTGCAGAAACTGGCTGTCGAGCTGGCGGACGAAGAATTCGTGTTGATAACGATCAACGTCGATGAGCACGCGGTCCAGGGCGCCCGCTTCCTCCAGAAATACGATATCGACGTTCCGGTGTACCGCATGGACCAGGGGACGCTGCGGACATTGGGATTGACAGCAGTGCCCACCAACCTGCTCCTCGACCGGGAGGGAAGGCCGGTCCAGATCTACCGTGGATACTCTCCCGAGGTGCCGAACGAGATCAGGAAGCTCGTGCGCGAGATGGAAGACCTTCCGGCAGGTTCGGACCGACAGTGAAGGGCGTGGTCGGTCGCCGCGGCGGTTCGTTTCTCGCCCTGATCGCAGCCGTGACCTGCATCGGATGGAGTGGCGCGACCGCGCGGCACGTGGCCTGGACTGCGGTAGATTTCTTTCCGCCCGATTTCGCGCGCCAGGTCCGCAAGCATGAAAAGCGTTATGACGCGGGTATTGCACGTGGCCTCGGGGCCCCGCCGGCGTGGCGGGCGGGCCCTCCCGGCAGCCTGACGTCTGCGCTCGACTCCCAGATTCGTCGCTGCGCGGCCGATCTCCGAAAGCCGGTGCCTCTGGAGGACCTCGTCGAGGAGGCGGGCGTGCTCGCGGTCCTGGTTCTCGACGCCAATGATCCGCTCGCTGTCGTGCACGATGACCAGCGGGAAGCGGAGTACTCGGACGCCTACCGGAGCTATGTCGACTCGATTCTCGAAAGGGTTCGCCTGGTCTATTACGGTCAGGACGGCGCCTTGATTCGCGGCGGCGCCTACGAGAACACCATAGCCCAGGCTTTGGCTCGCAGCCGGTCGCTCTATCCCTTCGTGGGCGACGAGTTCTACCGCACCGGGGAGCTCCGCGATTGGCGAACTCTCGACGACAGATCGGTGACCTTTGGCGTTGCAGGCGTGTCGCTTTCCCGTGGACTGACGGACCTCGCCAACCTGGTATCGTTCATCTGGCGACGCGGAGGCGGCCAGATCCCGACCCCCCGCCCGACTCCTCTCGGGCATGTCGGGCCGACCATCACCACGAGCCCGCTCGGCGGAGGATTTCCCGATAGAAACAAGCCTGGGCGGGGCTCTCCCGCGATGCCGAAGTCCAGGATCACGCTTCCGCGACCTTGACCCTCGATGCGCGAACCCGCTTCGGTGACACCGGTGCCACTTTCACAATTGTTATTGGCGCTTCGACTCCCCGAGCGCGCTGCTGACAATTGTGAAGGTGGCACCTGACACACCGAAGCGAGAAGCGCTGACCAGTTAAAACACCCACGAGAATTTGGTGAACAGCGTGTTCCCTTGATCCGACTCCTCCCCAATCTCCGACGTGCCGCGCTGGAACGCAATCTGAACGGATCCGAACGGCGGCTTGAAGCGCCACACGCCGACCGCCTGAACGTTGACCTTGTCGATCGCCGAGTTGGTTTGGACGAAGAGCTTGACGAAGAGATCCGGGTTGAATGCATACAGGGCCTCGAGCACGTGGATCCAGGTGGTTTCATTCTCGGGGTCGGGGTCGAGCTCGAGGCGCGTGGCGGAATATGAGAGCCGTAAGCTGTCACCGAACTTCCAGGCCGCCTCCGCACCGTAGAGCACGAGGTCGCTGTCGAAGTTCACCCCGCTGCCGACGAAGGCGAAGATCGACCTTCCGTCACGTCCATCCCACCCTCCTTTCAGTTCGACACGATCGTTCCGGTACTCCTTTTCGAAGAGCTTGAACTCGTCGACGTACTCGATTTCGATCTCCCAACCGCTGCGAAAGGTGATCTCCACGTCAGGCTCGAACTCCCAGCTCCGCAGAACGCCCTCCTGGCTCGTGTACCGGTTGTAATTGGCACCGGCTTCGATTTTTTCGATGACCCCACCCTGCGGCCAAAATGTCCTGTTGAAGTTGGTGTCAAGCTCCCGGCGATCGTCGTCGCGCAAGAATCCGACGGCGTTGAAATCTTCGCGAATTTGCGGGTCGAGGCTGGTGTAGCGGACGTGGAAGTGGGTGGTGGCACTGTCGTACGAGGGGCGGACGAACCAGGCCAGACCGCCATCGGCCTGGTCTCCGTGAACGCGAATGAGCTGCGCGGTCATCCCGAATGTCTCGGTGAAGAAGAGTGTCGTATCGAGTCCGATCGAGCCCTGATTGGATCCGTCGCGCCGGCGGTTGGTAGCAAGCAGGCCAATCGTCGAGCCGCCTGGCAGACCGCGCTGGAAGCGAGCGATACCGTAATCCGCACGGTTGGTCGCGCCCGTCGCGTCGATTTCCATGTCTTCCGACGTCGCGATGACCGAGAAATCGGTGCGTGCGATCGTGCCCGTGCTCTTGCCACCCCAGGTGATGTCGCCGATCCGCCGGCTGTAGAACTGGCGGATACGCTGCTCGTACATTTGGTTGCCCTCGAGGAAGAACGGTCGCTTTTCGGGAATGAAGAGCTCGAATCTGGTGAGATTGATGGTCTCGACATCGGCTTCGATGAGCGCGAAGTCCGGGTTCACCGTGAGGTCGACTCCGATTGAGCTCGACGGACGCCACCTCAGGTCGCCGCCGATCTCGAGGTCGGCTCCCTTGTCTTCCTCAATCGAGGCCACCGCGTAAGGAATTGCCTGCCAGGTCTTTTGCTCTCCCACGGGTGATTTGATTCCGGTCAGAGAACCGAAGGCGGTGACCCGCCATCGAGATTCGGCCGGTCCCGACCACAGTGCAGATTCCAGCCTCCGCGGGACCATGCGAAGGAAATTGATGCCCCAGGTCTGATCGGCTCCAGAAGGGAACCGGAGTGCGGCGAACGGAATTTCGAACTCGGCGACCCAGCGATCAGCGTATCGGTTGGCGCCGCAGGTCCAGGCCTCGTCCCACTCGAGGTCGACCGTGCGGCCGTTGTCGGCGATTCGCCCGTCGAGCTGCGTGGCCAGGGTGTTGGTGCCGAACAGGTAGGCGGTTCGCCGATCGCCGAAGGTGTCGATGAGGACTCCGACCGAGTCGTCCGGGTCCAGGTCGTCGTCGCGCTGGGTTACAGCGGCGGCGAGGCGAGCCGGGTCGGGATCGTACGCCTCGAAGGCGACATAGAGTGAATCTCCGGTCTGTCCGACGCGGACCACGGTGCGAAACGGTGAGGGGCTTCCGTGCTCGGGCTCGATTTGTACGAAGTGCTCGTCGATGATCGAGGCCCCCGCCCATTCCTCGTCGCCGATCTCACCATCGATGGCGGGAGGCGTGGACAGCTTCGCAGCCCCGATCGACGGCTTTTCGGCGGCGGCGACGGCCGTAGACATCAGGATGCAGACGAAGGTTGGTAACGCGTTCGACCGAAAGCTCGTCACAGCGGCTGTGATACACGAGATAACCGGGGGGGTCAAATACAGCAAGGCGGCACGACGGCTTCACCGCCGAACCCTCGCAGCGCGAAGCCGCTTGGTCGACACCGGTGCCACCCTTGCTTCTCTGAGAGGGGCGTGCCGCATCGACGACTCCGGTGCCACCATTCGCATTGTCACCGTCGCCTGCACGGCAGGAGCGCACCGAAGAAAATGCGAATAGTGGCACCTGGCACACCGATGCGAGAAGCGCTGACAGGTTTCTCTGCCGTCAAGCCGTCAAGCCGACAAGCCGTCGAGCCGTGCAGCCGGGCGGGAGGGCGGGCGCTATCGCTGGCACTCGGGACACCACGCGGTTGTTCTTCCTCCGATGACTTCAGATCGAATGGCCGATCCGCAGCGCCCGCACTCCTCACCCTGGCGTCCATAGACTGCAAGCTGCTGCGCGAAAAAGCCCATCTCTCCATCCGGCTTGCTGAAGTCTCTAAGGGTGGTGCCGCCCCGGTCCACGGCCTCCTTCAATACGTCCTGCACGGACTGGGCGAGACGACCGAGTCGAGCGAGAGAGGTCCGGTTCGCCGCACGCCGCGGGTGGATACCCGCGCGCCAGAGAGCTTCTGCCGCGTAGATATTTCCGATTCCTGCTACCACGCGTTGGTCGAGGAGGAGGCTCTTGATGGGCGATCGCCGCTCGTGAAGCAGTGGGGGAAGAATCGACACCAGGCCCGGATCGAGCGGTTCGATGCCGAGCCGTGCCAGCGAGGCATCGGTGTCCTCGCCGCCTGGTGCAAGCCAGTCGATGAGACCGAATCGGCGTGGATCGACGAAGCGCAGCTGACGTCCATCGCTCAGTGTGAGAATCATATGCGTGTGGTCTGCAAGAGGTGCCATTTCATCCACCAGCTGTATACGACCTGACATGCCGAGGTGAACGAGCAGCGATCCCGGGCGATCGAAGTCGAACAGCAGGTACTTTGCGCGTCGGCGAAGAGTGAGAAAGCTGGCGCCTGTCAGCAATGGCGCGAGCTTCTCTATCGCCAATGGCCGGCGCATGTTGATCGAACGACCACTCACCCGATCGATTCGGACACCCGGCACCTCGTGCTCCAGCACGCGACGGATGGTCTCGACCTCCGGTAGCTCCGGCACCCGTCACTCCGCCTTGTCGGGATCGCCCTGGAATCGCACCCCGCGGAGCCGGTTGAGAGCGGCCAATACCTCGTGTGCTCTCGGCCCGGCGAGGTCACCGTCCGGTCTGCCGCTGAGCCAGGTCCAGTCTCCCTTGCGGAGTCGGTCGAGCATCCGACGAATCTCCGGAAGAGGTTCGCACGCGGGGATCTTCTCCTCGCTCAAGCGTCCGATGATCCACCCGATGGCTCGGACCTGCGATGGATCCTCGATCTGGTCGACCGCCCGCAGGTCGATGTCGGATCGCCCGAACACGAGGGTGTCGACGCCACGCGCCTGGATCTTCCACCGCCCCCTCCCGCGTTCCGGATTGACCGAGCGTGGGTCGAGCTGACGGGGTGGCGCTGTTGCGAGGTCGGACTCCCGCTCCTCCCGCCGGCCGGTAACGATCCGGGACGAGATCTCCCGGGCCTCTCCGGTCACGTCTCGTGCCCGATAGGCATCCATCTGGATCACCAGGTCGGCGTGATCGAAGTAATCGCCGGATCCACCCATCACCAACAGGGTCGAGACGCCGAGGTCATCGCGCAGCTCACGAACACGATCCACGAACGGGGTGATCGGCTCCGAGGGCTTGGCGACCAGCTCCTGCATCCGGCGATCGCGGATCATGAAGTTGGTAGCCGAGGTGTCTTCGTCGAGCATGATGCACGAGGCGCCGGTTTCGAGGGCCTCGACGAGGGCCGTCGCCTGCGAGGTCGAGCCCGAGGCGAGCTCGGTCGAGAAGCTCGTGGTTCCGTGGCCGCCGGGGAGGTGGGAGATGAACGGCGAGATATCCACCGCGTGCACCGCCCGCCCGTCCTCGGCTCGAAGCTTGACGGCATTCTCGACCGCCACCACCTGTTCGCGCCCATCTTCGGGGATGTGATCGTAGATTCCGGTCTCGAGTGCTCGCAGGAGGGTCGACTTGCCGTGATAGCCGCCACCAACGATCAAGGTGATGCCGCGGGGAATACCCATGCCGCTGACGTCGCCGGCGTTTGGCGCCCGGAGAATCACGTCGAGTGACTGCGGCGATTCGAAGAGAACGGCGTTGGCGAGCGGCCGGTCGTCGATGCCGCTCCGGCGCGGCAGAAGGGATCCGTTGGCGACGAATGCAACGAGTCCAGCCGCGTCGAGGGCCTCCCGGAGTGCTACCTGGTCCTCGACCGCCGCGATGTGACGCTCCAGCCTCTCGAGGTCGAGGTGTGCGGATCCAACCGTCTGGTCGATGATGCGGGGAAGCTCGCCGATCAGGAGCGATACCGCTTTTCGACCGAGGATCCTCCTTCCTGCACCGGGGAGATCGACTCTGAACCGGAGATCGATGTTCTCGTTCTCGATGAGGCAGGCCGAGCGATCGAGCACTGTCTGCCGACCGGCATCGATCTCCAGCTCTTCGAATTCCCGCGATGCGGCGCGAAAGGCCCGTGCCAGGTAGTCTCTCGCGGCACGTCGGCGAGCGTCGCTTCTCAGAGCAGATGCAGGAAGACCGCTGCTGACGAGCGGGATCAGAGCCCGAAAGCGCGACGGCGCGGCGTATGGATCGCCCTGCACGTGCTCGACCACCAGGTCGAATCCGTCGAATGAGAAAAGCCGTCCCTGGACCTCCTTGTACGCCTTGTAGCCGCGACCATCGATGCGGAGGAGGATGGACTCGAGTTGCTTCACTGTGACGGCCCGTCGAGGAGAGTTTTGAGTTTTGAGTTCTGAGTTTTGAGTTCCCCTCCGCCCTCCCGGGCTCGGGTGCGGTTGGGCGGTAAATCCGAAATTTGAAATTCCAAATTCGAAATATTCTCGACCTTCTCTATACGTGATGACATCTTACCCATCCGAGTATGACGGGATATCCTCGAGCGGAATCTTGCTCCTCATGAAGGTGCCGGTGCCGCGCGCGAGAAGTCGGTTTTCCTCGTCGCGGAGGATTGAATCAGCCACCCAGACGGTCTTCCCGGCGTTGACCACCTTCCCCCTGGCAATCATTCGGCCCTCGCTGATCGGACGCAAGAGCTGAATGTTGAAGGTGACGGTCAGAACGAAGACATCTTCGACCAGCGAGTTGACGGCAAAGAAGGCCGCGTCGTCCAACGCCTTGAAGTAGTTGGAACCGTGAACCGCATTCGCGGCGTGATGGAGGTGCGGACCGGCGTCGAACGACACCTCGGCCTCACCTTCGCGGATGGTCAGCGAGGGCTGAAAGAGCCCGTTGAATGGTGCCGAGAGGTACATGCTTTCCAGGCGACGATGGTGCGTGCTCGTCATTGGGCCGTGCCTCCGGGAGAGCATGTTCTACCGACCGCGAATTCGGAATTCGGAGTTCGGAATTCGGAATTTCCGCCCGCCCCCTGCAGGAGGGAGATCTGCCGGGTGGCCGGGTGGAACAACTCAAAACTCAAAACTCAACACTCAAAACTCAAGTACGGGCGAGCTCGAGCTCGATCGGACAATGGTCCGACCCGAGCACGTCGGCGTGGATACGGGCGGCGACGACGTCGTCCACCAAATCGGGAGAAATGAAGAAATAGTCGATGCGCCACCCGACATTTCGTTCGCGCACGCCCTTGCGGTTGCTCCACCACGTGTAGCGACCTTCCTCACCGGGGTGAAGGTGGCGAAAGATATCGACGTAGCCGTGGTCGATGAGGCGGCCGAGCCATTCGCGTTCCTCGGGCAGGAATCCGGTATTCTTTTTGTTCGACTTCGGATTCGCGAGGTCGATCTCTTCGTGGGCGGTGTTGAGATCACCGCAGATCACGATACTCCGGCCCGCCTTTCGCTGCTCCTCGGCGTGCTGTAGGACGGCTTCGGAGAACTCGAGCTTGAACGGGACGCGGCTGAGGTCGTTTCCTCCGTTGGGGAAATAGCCGGTGTAGAAGAGGAAATCCCCGTAATCGGCGATGATGAGCCTTCCCTCATCATCGAATCGAGGATCGCCCAGCCCACCGAGGACGACATTCTCGGGTTGAATTTTCGTGTACAACGCGACTCCCGAGTAACCCTTTCGCTCGGCCGGGTGAAACTCGACCCGGTAGCCGTTCGGCTGACGCAGATTCTCTTCGAGCTGCTCCGGCAGAGCTCTCGTCTCCTGCAGCCCGAGTATGTCTGGCCGGCTTTCGGCAAGCCAATCGAGGAAACCCTTACGCCCACAGGCTCGGATGCCGTTGACGTTCCAGCTGAAAATTCGTGTGGTGCTTCTCTTCTTCGCCAAGTTCATTCTCCCTTGAAAAGGATGTTTTCGGCGGTCGACAGGTCTGCCACCTCGAATCCGAGCTGGCGGGCAAGATCGTGCTCGCGCTCGGTGTTGAAACCCCAGCCGGCGAGGACCGGGCGAACGCCGAGTTCGGCAACCCGCAGCAGGTGGTTGACCTTGTCGTCAACAAACGTCATGTCCGGGAATTCCGCTCCTGTGCGCTCCCGCAGAGCACGCAGATGATGCGTCTTTTCGACTCCGGTTTCCTTGTCGAGAATCAGTTCGCGATCGAAGACGCTGTCGTAGCCGAGGTGTTCGAGCAGGAGCTGTACCGAGTGCGCGTCCTTCGCCGTTGCGACTGCCGGCAGGGTGTGTTCCCGGTGCTGAAGGAGCTGCTCGGCAAGACCCGGGAAGGGGAGGTGGAGCGCTAGCCAGCGGTCCGGGTCCCTTGCGCGAAGTGCGCTTCTGCTCTCGTAAAAGTGCCGATGAAAGAGGTCCAACCAGGACTGGTCAATTTCACGAAAGTAGGCGTCGTACTCGTCCTGGTTCGTGATTTCGGAACCTGATTCGACCGCTTTCAACGAAACGCCGAAGTCTTCGGCTCGGTTGCCGAGCGGAAGGAGATTCCGGAAATTTCGATAAAAATCAGATTCCCGATGCTTGGTACCGCCTGCTGCGGCGTCGTCTCTCAGCGGTGTGAGGCGAGGCAGAAGAGCCGAGCGTGGTTCGAGGGAGGCGAACGTGTCAACGGCGACCACGAAAACCTCGCGCGAGGAATCGCAGAGAACACCGTCGAAGTCGAGCGCGAGGATGTGCATGGAGGCAAAGTTTAGCGTATCGGGTTGGCGACGCTGGCCTCGAGCTGCCCAGTGTGCAAAACGGATACTCGATCCTCGATGCTGGATGCTGGATGCTCGACTCAACGAATCGAAAGGTCGTCAGGCTGAATCGTCAAGGGGTGGGTGGGCGGATCGAGTATCCAGGATCGAGTATCCAGCATCGGGCGGGCGGGTGGATAGATGAGCGAGTATCGAGAGACGAGTATCGAGAACCGACGGTCGCGCTACACTCCAGCGGTGATCATCCTAGAAGGGGTTCGCAAACGATACCCGCAGGCCGACATCGACGTACTGCAGGGTGTCGACCTGAAGATCGAGGACGGGGATTTCGTGTCGGTGGTCGGCCGTTCGGGCACGGGCAAGACGACTCTGCTCAACCTCATCGGCGGGCTGGACAGGAGCTTCGAGGGTGTCATTGAGGTGGCCGGGCGACGCCTGCAGTCCCTCGATGACGCCGACCTGTCGGCATTCAGGAACACCGTCGTCGGCCATGTCTTTCAGGCCTACCACCTGCTCGATCATCTGAACTGTGGTGAGAATGTGGCTCTGGCGGCGCTCTTCGCTAGAGGGCAGAGGCGGCGTGACGGGTCCTGGGTCGACCGTCGTGCCGAAGAACTCCTCGAGGTCGTCGGCCTGGCAGGAGGTGCAGGCCGCAGTCCCACGACGCTCTCCGGTGGTGAACGCCAGAGGGTGGCCCTTGCACGCGCCCTGTTTCACGATCCCGCGATTCTCCTTTGCGATGAACCGACGGGCAACCTCGACCTCGAAACGGGAAAAGAGATTGTCGAGTTGCTGACGGACCTGCGACAGAGTCACGACATGACGGTGGTTGCCGCCACGCACGACGAGGCGATCGCCGCCGCTGGATCGCGGGTCATGCGGTTGCATGGCGGCCATCTTTCGGAGATGGAGGCCCAGTCGTGATGGCTGGCTGGATTCACGCCGTGCTGGCCGACCTCGGGCGCCACTGGCGGCATTTCGCGGCGGCTTCGGTCGGGATCGTTCTCGGGGTTGCCGCGCTGTGCTTCTTTCTCGCACTCGGATTCGGGATCCGGGAACATCTCCTGGTCCAGGTTTTTCCGGAAGATTTCATCGAGGTCGAGCGGAGGAGCGCCGATATCGACATTTTTGCCCTTCGACTCGACCTCGGTAGCGACACTCTCGACGAGGCAGTGCTGGCCGACCTGAGATCGGTCGATGGAGTGAAGGCGGTCTATCCGAAGATGCGGCTCACGGTACCGGCGCTGGCCTCCGGCGGATCGTCGCTTTTCGGCGCAGGGCTGCAGACCGAGGTCGTGGCCGACGGGATCGATCCCCGCCTGGTGGCGGATGATTTCGGTGGTGTCTTTCGGGAGGTTGACGGCGAGCGCATCGGGAGGCCGTGTCGGAGCGGGTCGGAGTGCGGTGACGGATCCTACTGCGATGCTCGGGGGGTCTGCCGGCCGTTCGTTCCCGTGCTCGTGTCGCCGTATGTGGTCGAACTGTACAATGGCGGTTTCCGACGGTCGTACGGTCTGCCGAAGATCAATCCCGACGCACTGACTGGACTGGCTTTCGAGGTCGAGTTCGGCAGGTCGACCTTCCGATCCAACGCGAGACCGCCAATTCGCGAGCGAATGCGGCTGGTGGGTGTTTCCGACCAAGCGATTCCACTCGGGATCACTTTGCCTCTCGGTGAGGTCCGACGGCTGAACGCGACGCTCGGCTCTGCGAAAGCCGCCGACGAGTTCCACTCGGCGGTCGTCGAACTCAGATCGAGGGAAGCGGCGGCGCGTGTAGTCGAGACGGTCGAAGACATGGGCCTCGAGGTTCGCGATCGCGGTGCCCGTCGTGCCGCCTCGGCGATTGCGGTGGTGACTCTTTTGCTGGCTCTGGTCGGGGGCGTGCTGATCGCGGTAGCCGGTGCGCACATCATGCACGTCTTTTTCATGGTCGTGGCGGTGAGGCGGCGGGAGATCGGGCTGCTTCGAGCTGTCGGAGCGAGACGCAGTGATGTTCGGCGGATGCTGGTCTCCGAGGCGGTTGTGGTCGGCCTGCTGGCCGGAGTCGTCGGCGTCATAGCAGCCCTGGCGGCCGCTGCGATGGTTGATTTCTACGCCGCGAACGAAATTCCCGACTTCCCGTTCAAGCCCGACAGTTTCTTCGAGTTCTCGCCTTGGCTGATTGCGGCCATGCTGGCGTTGGCGATCGGCGCGTGCATCCTCGGCGCCATTCCGCCCGCCATCCGCGCCGCTTCCGGCGATCCCTCGGATGCGCTCGCGGGGCGGTAGTGCGACCGGCCTGAGAATTAGGAGTTAGGAATGAGGAATTAGGAGTTAGGAATGAGGAATTAGGAATTAGGAATTAGGAATGCCACCCACCCCACCCAGGTGGCGAAATCGAGGGCGGGGGAGGTCGGGAATTCCTAATTCCTAATTCCTAATTCCTCATTCACTCCGAGTTTTGGCCCTCGTCGGGGGTTTCCCACGCGGATTCGTCATCGAAACCCGTCCCAACCCCTCCCATGAACGGCGCCAGCATCGGCCCGATCGCGGCGTCGAACTCTTCGGGGGTTTGCAGGGCCGCAACCTGATCGATAAAGCCCTCGGCCATACCGAGGAACATCATGATCTGCGTTTTCTGCGCCGCCATGGTTTCTGGCGTCATCTCGGCAAGGCCCTGACGGGCTTCCGCGACGAACTCGGGCCATTCATCGGCGAGGTCGGTCGGAATCCACCGGTCTTCGATCCGCACCATCTCGACGTCTTCCGGATCATGCTCTTTCGAACTGATTCTCAAAGTAGCGCGGTCGCCGTCGATCATGATTGTCTCCGCCTTGATCGAGACGAGCTCCTCGAAGGGGTTCGTAGATTCGCCAGTGTCGATTGCCTCCGCCTGCGCCATGAGCTTTGCGCCGGTGGTGGCGAGGAATCGTTCCCAGTCGATCGTTTGCAGGCCGGCAACGGTGGCGATCTCGCTTCCCTTCAGGATCGACGTAAACGCCTGGGTGTCGCTCAGCGCCGCGCGAACCTCCGCGGCGTCAGCCCCCGATTCCTGGAAGGTCTGACTCCCGATGATGATGTCCTTTTGATCGTCGAGGACCTCGAATGCCCGCATCAGCAGAGCAAACGCGTGGTCATACACCTCGGGATCCGTCTTGGCGGCGAAATCGGAGGTGATCTCGGAGATGTCCTTCCGGTAGCTCGGCGGGAGCGCCGACCAGAGAATCTCGGGGTGTTTTTCGTGAAGAGCCTCGACGATCGCGATGACCGTGCCGTCCGGAGTCTTCGGGATATCGAAGTCAGTCGGGCTCGAGCTCGCGTGGAGCACGAATCCGAAGATGCCGCAAAGGATCGCGCACGCTGTAACTGAGGCGAAGTGCTCTGTTTTCACTTTTGTACCTCCCGGTGGAAGGCGATTATGACACACCGACTGTCAGCGACCACGGACCCTTCGCGGCCTCTGCGGCAAAGGCCTCCTAGTCCGAGGGACGCCACTGTCGGGCAAAGACCTCGACCCGCGGTCGCTTGACCTTCACCTTGATCTTGAATTTGTCGTCCAAGTCGGGTGGAGGAATGATCGACAACTCGTAGTAGCTCGAGATGACCCGGCCCAACCGGGCCATTGCGACGTCCGGGAAGATGTTTGTTTTGACGTAAATACCGCCTGTGTCCTCGGCGATGACCTGGAGGCCGAGCTCAAGCGAATGGTAGTCGGCGTCGGTGATGTCGATCGCGAAAACCGAGGTGCGAGCCGCGGTGAGGGCCTCCATTGCCCTTTTGTAGCCGTCACCGATCGTGATGTTCGGACCTGCACTCCAGCGACCGAGCGCATAACCGAAAAGAACCAAGGACTTCGGGCCGGGTATCGGCTGGAGAGCCTTGCCGATGAGCTCCAGAGTGCTGGCCATCGACGCCACATCCCGGGCTTCCTCGGCGTCTAGATGGGCGGCCAGGGACGGCCCGTCAGGCTCCGGTGGATCGATCTGCCGGTCGAGAATCTCGGTCGTTGTCAGCATCTTCGAGACCGCCTCGTGATCGCCGGTGAAATCCACTCGAAGCTGGAGGTGGCTGCGGAAGACGAGCACCGCTACACGGTCGCGGGGTCCGAGACTGCCGACGAACTCGGCCGCTCGGGGCGCGATCTGCATCAGACCAGAGGTTCTCGAAGGGTGAAAGGCGAAGTCGACCTGGAAGAGAATGACAATCAGCCGTCCCTCGGCAACTTCCGGGGGTGGCGTCGGCGCAATTCCTGGCGGCGGAGACGGCGCCTCCGTCAGGCCGGAGATCGAGGGGATCCACTCGACCGATTCGACCTCGGCCGGCCGGCCATCGAGCTTGACCTCGAAATCACTCGGTCCCAGGTCGGTCACCGGATGACCGGTAGTGTCGACGACTCGCACCTCGGTGATGATGCGGGTGACCTCGACCACCGAGCCGAAAGGCGTCGGCGTCTGCTGAGCCTCGGCCTGGCCACAGGCCACCGCCATGATGAGAGTGGCGGACCCGGCAAGGATCCGTGGGTGCATACGGGTTCTACGCGTTTACCAGGCTCCGGTTCGCGGATCGCTCTCGAGCTCCGCCAGCAGCACCTCGACCGCCTTGCGAAGCTGGGTGTCCTCGGTGGCTGAACGATCCTCGGTCGGTGGCTGGGTCACCAGGACATCCGGCACCGCTCCGTTGTGTTCCATGTTGACTCCGGTGGGCGCGACGAACCACCCGCGGCCGGGCAGCCGAACGAGTGCGCCATCCAGGGTCCGGGTGCCGCCGGTCGAGATCACGGCTCCGAAGGTCGGCGTCCCCACCAGCTTTCCCCGCTCCAGAGACTTGAAGGCGTGCGAGAAGATCTCGGCGTTGGAGTACGACTCCTCGTCGCAGAGGGTG